>CALVII010000007.1 GCA_944329465.1 uncultured Bacilli bacterium
GTTATATGTAGTTATTTCTGTTTTATCTGCCGCTGTTCCTATAATGCTATTTGGGGTAATACTTGTTATTTTTACTAAAAAGTTACTTGCAATATTACTTGTTCCACTTATCTTAAGCTGACTACTAAAAGCTGCATAGCCTACTCCCATTATTACTAATATCGCACAAAGTCCTACTATTATATAATTACGCTGCGTCCTATTAATCCTTCTCATAGACTATCCTCCCTGCTTTTATTATGAATAATTTATTTTTCATTATTTAAAAGTATTTATAACGAAAATCTCGTTATTATCTAATAGTAATTATAAAACATTTTTAAACATTTGACAATAACCATTTTATCTTCTTTACACCAAAAAGAAAGAACTATGAATTAGTTCTTTCTTACATCATATTATCTAACTGATCCGTTAGCTTTTCAGCTTTACCTGTAGTCATTTTAGCCACATTATGCATAGCTCTCATTACTGGTTTATTATACTTTTGATATGCAAGCGTAATCGCACTACCCATGGCCATTAAAGCTACATTTTTCATCATATTCATAATATCACCTACTTGTCAGAAACATGATGTTGTATGTTTGAAAACATACATTATTATTTTAACTATTATTTTCAAATTTATACTTAATTTTATCTACTAATTTAGAATTTCTAACATATTCATGATTATTTTGAACACTAGCTCTAAAAGCTTCAGGTTCGCCAATTATAATCAGTTTCTTTTTTGCCCTAGTTACACCAGTATATACTAATTTTTTATAAAGCATTCTTCTATATGAATAAGCCATCGGCATAATAACCATTTCAAATTCACTACCTTGACTCTTATGAATACTAATAATAAATCCGTGTTTAATTTTAACAAAATCTTTTGGTGTATACTTAACTAAATTACCATCAAAATCAACATATATTTCATCTTTCTTACTATTACTAGTATTTCCATATTTAATGTATTTTATAACCCCAATATCGCCATTAAACACATTTTCTTCCGGCATATTTACAAGCTGTAATATCTTATCATTTTCCCTAAAAATAATATTTCCAAATTTAATTTCTCTTTTTTCATTTGTTTTAGGATTAAAAACATCTTGCAATTCTTTATTTAAAGTATCAATACCGTTTTCACCCTTATACATCGGTGCAAGTATTTGTAATCTTTTGTAATCATAACCTCTTTCTATAACTTTTTCACAAAGTCTAATTAAATTATTCTTAATATAATTAGCTGAACACCTTAAAAACGTATAGTCATTATACGTATTCAAAAAATTGTCACTTAAATCACCATCTTTGATTTCATAAGCTAAAGATGTAATATAAGAATCCTCACTTTGTCTATATAAATGTTTCAAATGTACGACATCTATCATATCAGAGCAAATTAAATCCTTAAGTAAACTTCCAGGCCCAACACTAGGAAGTTGATCATAATCACCAACTAAAATAAGTTTCACATTTCTTCTAAGACCTTTAAGCAAACTATCAAATAAATTAATATCGATCATACTAACTTCATCTACTATAACAAGTTCAGCACCCGATTTATTATCTTCATTTATCATAAACTGTCCATCATCTTTGTTCCACTTTAAAAATCTATGAATAGTTGAAGCTGGTAAAAATGTTGATTCACTCATTCTTTTACTAGCTCTACCCGTTGGGGCAAGCAAAGCAAGTCGAGATGTAAAATCATCATAATTTAATTTATGAATATGTTTATAAAGCTCAGTAATCGCTTTAATAATCGTTGTCTTACCAGTTCCAGGACCACCTGTTATAATGAGAATGTTATCATTAATAGCTTTTTTTATAGCTTTTTTCTGTTCCTCATTATAATTCATACTATTGACCTTCTCAAGTTCAGCAAGTAAATTATCTAAATTTTTATAATTTTTAACCTCTTTCCTAGCCATTTCATAAAGTCTATCCGCAATATTATTTTCAGCTTTCCATATTTCTTCCAAATAATAATCTTCACCATCAATAACAATGTAATCAGCTTCTTCTAAATCTTTAAAAACTGTATCATAATTATCATAACTAATTTTCAAAAAATTATTTACATTATTTATAATAACATCTTTATCTAAATAACTATCACCATTTTGATATATAAGTTTTTTCATTACATATAAAGTCGCAGCTTTAACCCTTCTATCATCATTTGCCTTTATCTCTAATAAATTAGCTGCTTTATCAACCTTCAAAAAAGATATATCTGATAAATTATATGAAATTTGATAAATATTTTTATCTATAATTAAAGATGTATTTGATCCATATTCATTATAAATAATTAAAGCTTCCCGCATTGTAAAGCCCAAATCAATAAGCCTAGAAATAATCTGATGACTTTCCTCATATTTTTTTAAAGTATTAACTATTTTTTTTATCTTATTTTCCGTAAGTTTAGGTACTAAATAAAGAACACTTTCGTCTTCTAATATTTTATCTAAAGCATTATCTCCAAGAGTTTGAGTAATATTTTTAGCTAAACTCTCACCAATTCCTGGAAATAAATCACTCGACAAAAACTCTATAACAGCTTCCTTGCCAGTTGGTTTTATCCTTTCATATTTATCAGCTTGAAACTGAAATCCATATCTCGGATGATTAACAGCCTCACCATATAAAATGTAAGTATCATCCTCATTTAACTCATGAAAATAGCCTGTAAATGTAATAGTGTGATTTACATATTCTTCTAAAGCTTGGTCATTTGTTTCCCTTACTTTAAAAAGTCCAATAACATACCCTTTATCCGATTTAAAAATACTCCGTCTATAATTTCCTTTGATATAACTTTCCATAACCGTGTAAAAGTAAAAGACCTTTTTAGGTCTTACATTTGTCTTCCCATAGCCGGAGCATCTTGATAACTCTTCGCAAGTTCTTGGGCATTAATTCCATTATAAGTGGAAACCTTTTCACCATCTGGAGTCACTATATATGAATATGTTGGGTTTTCAGTCACATTCAAAGTCGCACCTCCAGGAAGTGCTTCCGTTGTCACAACTGCCGTATTTTGCTGCATACTTTGTGTTTGAGCTGCCGTAATAGCTCCCATACCAGCAATTAACCCTGCTGCTAAAGCAGCTGCTAAAACTATATTTCTAACTCTATTAGAACCTTCTCTTTGAACTTCATAATGTAAATTAGTCTCTGGTAAAGATGTAATATTAATTTTATATTCTGTATTTACCATATTATTTCTAATACTATTTGGATATTCATTCATTTCTATCACCCCTTACATTATATCAAAATTATCGATTTAATTCAAAACTTTTACAGAACTAATCAAATAAGGATATTCAACTTTACTAATTTTGACTATCACCTCTTTAGTTAAAAGATTTTTATCTCCTTTAGCTTTTATAAGTAAATAATTAGAAGTATGTCCTATTAAATAACCATCTTCATAAACTTCAGGAATAAAAACAACCTCTTTGCCTAAATGCTTATTCATATAATTAACCTCTAAATTCTTAGATAATTCAAGCAATTGTTTTACCCTCATTTTTTTAACAATACCATTTATTTTATTTGACATAAAGCTTGCTTTAGTACCTTCTCTATCTGAATAAGGAAAAACATGCAATTTAGTAAATCCAACTGCTTTAATAGTTTGTACACTCTCTTCAAACTGTTCATCACTTTCGCCTGGAAAACCGACAATAACGTCCGTTGTCACATTCATATCTGGTTTTATTTGTTTAAGTTTTTGAATTTTATCTATAAAATACTTTTTATCATATTTTCTATTCATTTGTTTTAAAATCTCATCAGAACCAGATTGCAAAGGAATATGCATATGATTTACTAAAACATTACTGTTTTGAATAACCTTCATTACCTCATTATTTATCTCTGTAATTTCTATTGAAGAAATTCTAAGCCTTTTTAAACCATCTAACTTAACCAAATCCTTAAGTAAATCGGCAAAACTATAGTTACCATCATGATAATGCCCTGTATGAATACCTGTTAAAACAATCTCTTTATGTCCACTTTTAATTAATGCTTTAGCTTCGTTTATAACCTTTTCATGAGCCTTACTTCTAACATGTCCTCTTACGTATGGGATAATACAATAAGAACAATAATTATCACAACCATCTTCAATCTTAATGTAAGCCCTTGTTAAATCAAAATTATTCAAGCTCATATCTTCAAATATAGCTTGATCCATATCTTCAACCACATTTATTTTTTTATCATTATACTCTTTTATATAATTTACTATTTCACTTTTGTGGCTATTACCAATTATAATATCCGCATCTATATCTAATTTATCCTTTTTATTTTGAATCATACATCCGGCCACCACTAAAATAGCTTTAGGAAATTTTCTTCTTAAACTTCTTATTATTTTTCTTGATTTACTATCAGCAGTATTAGTAACTGTACAAGTGTTCACTACACAAACATCTGGATTATCCGATTTAATAAATCCATGATTTTCAAGTAAACTCTCCATCACTTCACTCTCATATTCATTTACCTTACATCCTAAAGTCACAATCTTATACGTCATATAATCACCTCCCAAAAGAAAAAAGCCATAAGGCTTATAAATTTCTTCTAAACTCTTTAAGTGAATTTAAAAAATCGACATTTTGTTCATTTTCACTTTTTGGATTGATCTCTTCATAAGCTCTACCTATTATACCATTAGTTTGGGTTTTTGTGGAGCTTTTTTCTTTATGTTCTCTTTGAATACCATAAATTGGTGAAATAATCTCTGAATTTTTAAATCCGTGATATGGTTTTTCTTCTATACTTTCTTTTGAGGTATGTTGTTGATATGTATTCATAGCTTCACGCACTTTCATATCTGCGTTCTCTTCAACATGAGTTTCATACTGATGTGTTTCCTCTTTTAACTGCTGTGCTTTTGCCATTAACTCTTGATAACTGATAATTGCATTTTCCTCTTGTTCTCTTTCAAACTCATCTATGTTATCTTTTTTTCCCTCTTGGTTTTCTAAATCCGCACTCATTTGTTCATAAACACGTTCTAATTCTGCTTTAGCCGCCACCTGCTCTTCTGTAATTTCTGAAGGTTTCACCTCATTATCTTCACTGTCAAAACGTTCGTCCTCACTAATTGGCTTTACCTTGGCTCCTCTAAAAGCCGCTTTAAATATAATGGCCGCAACCACTAAAATAGCCACTAAAATAATTCCAACAATCATTAAATCCCTATCAGCAATTTCAAATAAAATATTCATATTAACCACTCCAAATACTCTAATAAGCGAAATAAAAAACAAACACACTTTGTTTAAATCTTACTAGGCTTACATACTATATACAGTTTACCACAAAAGAATCTCTTTTCAAAGGTTTTAACGACATTTTTTTACATAATTTTTTAAACATCATTATTATTATAGCTTTTTTAAAAAATTTTATTTAAAAAAAGATAGACTTTAAGTCTATCTTACGAAAACATAACTGAAATAAGTACAAGCACTAAAGCGTAAAATACAGTCGTAATTAAATAAATATATCCATGTTTATTTTCGTCTTTCACGCCTAACATTTCAATACCTTTGAAAACATATAGAGTATTTAAAACTGAACCAAGTAAGAAAACAACGACGCCTAAAGCTGGATGGATAAACATAAAAATTGCTGAAACAATTAATGCTGCCGTATTAATTACAGAAGCAACTCCATACATAGAAAATACTTTTTTAAAGCTCCTATCACCTTTAAACATAATTGAATTTACTAAATATAGAAGTCCTGTATATATAAACACAGATATTATTCCAACTACTAGACAAATAAAGAATATTTTCAAATATGGTATCTGCACGTTTACCGTACCAACTGTATAAAGAGAAATTCCTCCCATAGAACTAACTGTTGCATCAGCCGCATTTTTTACAAAAGAAAGTAAAAATAATGATATAGCTGCACAGAATACTCCAAGTAAAATCAAAGCTATACTAAAACTACTATCCTTAGTAAATGTTCTTAATGTACTTACGGGTTTTGTAAACATTCCTTTTAAGATTTCAGATAAATCACTGCCTACATTTCCACTTTGCACTTGTACATTTCCTTGACAGGTGCAAACCTCTCCTTCTTTTAAAGCTTTACCACAATGAATACAAAATTTTGCCAATTAAATCTCCTCCTTAAAATCTTGAAAAATAAGTTGCTAAACTAGTCATATCGACAAGTTTAAACCCATCACTATAATCAAATGTTAAATAAGCTATATCTGTGTCAGTATCCGAAACAGTTCCTTCAGAGAAATATTCTTTCGCAGAATATTTATAATCTAAACTAACGGTCACATATATAAATCCATCTTCAGTTACAGATAATCTATCAACTTCTACATCTGTTACATCATATGCTGTAAGTTCATTATTTTTAATTGATCTTGCAAAAGACTCATAAGCATCTTCTAAATCACTTAAATCAGAACCTTTATACTCAAAATCACCTTTAATATCATTAAACGCTTTTTGTTCGATAGCTGATTTATATAATTTATTAACATTTTCTTGAATAGCTTTTTCTAAATCTTTTTCATCTTTTTCAGATAATTCTAATTTATTGATATTAGTTCCGTAATTATCAACTTCTACCTTACTCTTAGTAGAAAGTCCATTTTTCAAAGTAACCTCTACATCATAGTCACCCTTAAATAATGCCGGTATTACATAAGTATCATATCTCGTACTAGAACTATCTTCTTTGTATTTCTCGTCTACTTCTACTCCTTCTAATTTGACTGTTGCGTCTTTAAACACTGTAATTTCATAATCTTTTTCGACTAGAGAACTTCCGTCACTAATCTTCCAATTGTCAAAAATAAGCATTTTATTCTTTTTATCTTTAACTAAATAAATCGTTGTTGTAAGTGGAGTTTGACGACCTTCTACAGTATAACTTATCTTAACTTGAGCCGATAAACCATCAGCTGATTTTTCTTCACTAACAACCTGATAATTAACCAAATCTTCTTTTTCTGAATCTGTAACCTCTGTAAATATTTTCTTGGTTGTAAATTCATTTTCTGGAACATCGATATAATTATAAATTTTATTAGTATCGTTGTTCATTAATGCCTCAAAATATTCCGTAGCCACTTTTGAAGGTTTAAAGTTATCAGACAAAACAATTCCTAAAATAATCAAAGCTAAAACTAAAACAGTTGATACGATAATTATTATTTTAGTTTTCTTCTTCATTGGTTTCTTAGGCTGATTTGGTAAAACCACCTTGCTTTCTTCGACAATTTTCGCCCCGCAATGTTCACAAAACTGAGCTCCCTCCTCGTTTTTCTTACCACATTCTGGACAAAACATATACCCTACTCCTTCCTAAGATAAAGTGTACCTCTATCTGTATTAATTATATCCTATAAAATCTTTTTTAGCAATTATTTTTTCACATAATTATTAAAGCCGTCAGTTTTTATAATCTCACTATCTATAATCCATAAAGCTTCGCCATGATAATCACCGACAAATTTCTTTCCTTCATCTAAATCCATCAAATATAATCCATTCACAAGCATATTAGCAGTTAGATTATCATTCGCAATCACAATCACTCCATCGTATTTACTTTCCTTTTTACTCGTCTTTGGATTTACCATATAACTTTCAAATTCATTAGTACTATACCTTGAAGCCATCGCCTTGTTTTCTAAAGAAACAATCTCCAACACTTTATCATTTATAGGATTATTTATACTAACCGCATATTTACCTTTACCATAGTGTTTTCCAGCCTTAACATCGCCATTTTCTGAAATAATATATTTTTCTATCTTGTTTTGTTTAAAATAATCTATAACCTCACTAGTCGCATAACTACCAATAATACTATCAAAATTAAAATTAATATCATTAACTAACTTATTATCCTTAACCACTATTTTATCAATATCACTTTTAAAAGTATATTCCTTATTTTCTTTTAAACTACTAATTAACTTTCCATCAGTTACATCAATATAGCCATTAGTCTTATTATAGAGTATTTTTCCATATTCAAGTAAAGATTTTTCTTCTTCACTTACATCTCCACTTAATTCATTAATGTTTTCATATTTTTTATATATATTATTTATGTCTTTAGTTAGTTTTTTATGATTCACATCTTCATAAACCTTCACAGTTATCTTTTCTCCATAATAATTAAATGTCTCAATATAAGGTTCTTTTTTATTAAAAAACATATTCCAAATTATCCATATAATTAAACAAGTTATAATAAATAAAATAATATAATTTCTTTTTTCAATTATTTTCTTAAACATAAAACCACCATTTAAAGTATAACAAAAGACCTCACCCTTAAGCAAGATCTTTGTCTATAATTCACACTATAGTGAATGGGCTATTTATAGTTCCCTCTCCAGATAAAGTAGTGTCAGATTTCAAAAAGACTACTGGGCGGGGTGAAAAAATATAGTGCGACCTACTGCTAAATACAGCCCTGCTCGTGCTATCCGCAAAACCATACCAAGTGATAAACGAAACATCGCCGGACTCACTAGAATAAGCATTTATTGTCCAATAATATAGTGATAGAAAACTTTCTGTTCCACTGTCTAATAAATAATTGCTATTACATTCATTTGAACCATTAACTGAAGTTGTGGCTGATGTACATAGTGAATTTGTACTTGCTCTTAAGATATCACTTACATTAACTAATCCGACATTGCCTGTCCATTTATACATCTTTTCTCCAGCTATGTTTTTTGCTATACTATCTGCTTCTGCTCCGCTTTGATCTAAATATTCTACAGCTCCTATATTAAACGAATGAGATGTCATTTGTTCTTTGGCTGCAGAATTTATATTGTTGACATAATAATCATCATTTAAATATATCTTTATAGAAGAATCTTCCGTTACTGTTCCTTTTTGACTTCCACTAGGTGATGAAAATTCTCCAGATACCGCCGCATATACTCCGCAACCATATAATGGATCTTGACAGTATGAATTTTTAGCTGTACTTCGATGATTTATTTCGTCGAATGCTCTTTTACCTTCTAAAAATCCATTCATTGTTATTCTATCTCTTATTATTTTATATGTTCCGTCTGCCTCTTTAGCTATGATTCTCCAAAGTTCATCGTTAAATTCTATATAGTTATGGGGATTGCTTCCTCGATATATTAATCTTCCACTTTCATAACTATCTTCGTATAAGCCGTCTCCTGATGAAACTATCTCTACTTCTTGTCCACCTATGGTTGTTATATTTCCTCCAGGTCCTGGTTCCACACTACCTCCACTTGTTTGTTCATAATCTAACTCTACTGTTAAATTACTTTCTAAATCTGTTGGCTGACTGGTAACTGCTGGATTATAGGTTACAGTGACTATCATGGTTGTACTTTCTCCGGCTTTTAATTCGTCTCCTTCGTTTACTCCTGTTGTTTCAAAAAGAATAGCTGAATTACTTGTATCTGTCTTGGTTATTGTTTTTAGTACTGCATCTATGCTTCCTTTATTTTCTATAGTTACTTCATACTTCATTGAATCTCCTGGGCTTACTAAATTTGTATGAAATGTTGCTGTTGTATCTGTATAACTTGGAACTACTGCATCACTTGCCCCTCCACTTTGTACTGTACTTTGTATATCTGTTATTTTCACTATAAAGTTATTTGCTATATTACTTGTTCCACTTATCTTAAGCTGACTACTAAAAGCCGCATATCCAACAGCCATAATCACTAATATCGCACAAAGTCCTACTATTATATAATTACGCTGCGTCCTATTAATCCTTTTATTCATTTTACTTCCTCCCTACTTTTATTATGAATAATTTTTTTTATTATTCTATATTTCAATTATAGAATAATTTTAAACATATAACAGCAATTATTTTGTTTACTTTACACACAAAAAAAGCAAGATAATTTCTAGTCATCTTGCTTATTATCTTACTTATTTATTAAATCTTTTTCTAAAACATATTCATACACTTTTTTAAGTTTATAACCAATTTTCTTTATATCTCGCTCTTTAGCTACCTTATATCCTTCTAAAGTTAAATCAGGTAACTTGCCTTCTACAATAAGTTTGATTTTCTTTTCAAAATCGTCAACATTCTTAGCCTTATAAACATTTACCCCATCTTTAAGCCAATCGTCATAAATTGGAATATCGCTAATTAAAGTCTTACACTTCATAGCCAAAGCCTCTAATAATACAATTCCTTCCGTCTCTTCCTTAGTTGGAAATATATATAAATCACATCCTGCATAAGCATCTTTTAATTCGCCGCTATCCACATAACCTGGAAAATAAACATTATCAGTCTTATTTTTAATCGCTTCACTAATTTTAATTGGAATAAGCGAAGGTTTAGTATAACCAAACCAAATAAATTTATACTCAGGCATTCTTCTAGCAAGTTCCAAAAACTCTAATATTCCTTTTCTTTCAATATAAAGACCAACAGCCATAATCACCTTATCATTATCACTAAAACCATATTTATCCCTAAATCTTTTTCTACTATTTTCATCCGCTTTAAAAAACTCTAAATCAATACCATTAGAAATAGGAATAATTTCTTTACCTAAATCGTATTTTTCTAAAACCCTTTTAGAATATTCTGTTGGTGTAATTAATAAATCAGCAGAACCATAACAGATTTTAAGCCACTGACGAAATAATGGAGATACTCCATTAGAAAGTTTAAACGAATTACGAAAATCCTCTTCTGTAGAATGAGCGTGAAAAATAACTTTTTTACCCATTTGCTTACACTTCTTTGCCAAAATTAATGACTCAGGAAATATAGTATTAATGTGTACAATATCAAAATCGTCATTTGGATTCGTTGTATAAGGAACATGCACTAAATCTAAAGCCTTCATCTGATGAACAATTGCTCTACCAACCCCACTTTTTTCAACATCTTTAAACTTACCAGTATGTAATAAAATCTTCATAATCTCCTCCTAGGTATTCACATTTACTAGTATAACATCTTTACCAATCTTGTCAATTTGCGACCATTTTATCTTAAAAGTTGCCCCACTAAAAAATATAAATCTTCTTCTTTGAACACTCATCTCTATGATCTTACCATCATTATCTAAACTAACATCGATAATTGAACCTACTTTTTTACCATCAAACACATTTATAATGTCTTTGTTTTGTAAATCCGAAAGCATCATACTACCACCCAATAAATTATATTCAAAACAAAAAAAGAAAATGAAATCATTTTCTCAATTTTGCTTTTAAAATAAGCTCTTTAAATAAAGGTAAATTCTTCTCTTCTAACTCTGGATGAAACTGCACGCCAATTGCCCACCAATTAGGATCCTTACTCTCAATAGCTTCCATATTTCCATCATTACTTCTGCCAACCACTTTAAATATTGCATCAGGTCTCATTAAAACCTTATCAATTCCACACCAAGTATGAACTGAAGGCATCTGTAAATAAGTCTGTCCAAATATATTAGCTAATTTAGAGTTTTTAGATAATAAAATCTCATGTTTTGATTTATCTATCTTACTTAGATAAAATGGATTAAGTTCATCATGACCAGGTTTCTCTTCAAGAAAATTAACCTCGTCTTCTGGTTTAAAGAAACTTTCAATTTCTTCATACGATGGAAAATTATCGCCAAACTCTCCTCTTACAAATTCATAACCAAGCATCGTTTGAAATCCCATACATATTCCTAAAATTGGTTTTTCTTTATCCAAAGCATAATGAACCGTATTTATGTTAGAAGAATAAATTGTTGAGCCTCCCTGCATGACAAAACCATCACACATATCTAAAACATCAGTATTAAATTTACCATCAGGAAAAATAACTCCAACCGGAATTCCTCCAGCTTCGATAATTCTTTTAGGGTAAGTTTCATTAAAGGCCGTCTTAGTCATAAAAGGACGATCTTCTTCTTTTGTTCTTGTAGAAATAATACCAATTACTGGTTTCATATCTATTTTCCTTTCACTATTCTAGGTGCTTCAAAACTCTTTAAAATCTCATTATCTAAAACAGAACTTTGGTCAATTTCTGCCTTACGCATTAAGGTATTTTTCGCAAGTCTAAGTTTAAGCAAAGTATAAATAGCTTCTTCTTTTAAAGTATTAGTAATTCGTGTAAATGGAGCACTTCCTATCACATCACCTTCACTGTCTAACACCTTAGACATTTTACCAGATACTTTAAACCTAG
Organism: uncultured Bacilli bacterium; assembly: GCA_944329465.1. Lineage (GTDB taxonomy): Bacteria > Bacillota_I > Bacilli_A > RF39 > UBA660 > Coprosoma. The sequence goes on from CALVII010000007.1 coordinate 12,229, forward strand.
TACCATCTGTAAATCTCTTACCACAATCGACAATGTTAAATTTTTCATTATCGATCACGATTTCTCTTTCACCTTCAAAAGAAAGTGGATTAGCTAAAATATTAGCTGTCAAACCATTTTTCAAATCAAATGCCGCCCAAGTACCTGTAAATCCGGCAATTGCAAAAGACTCATCGCCCATCGCATTAACCATTTCGTTTGCTCTAATACCTTCTGGATGTTTAAAATAAACCCCCATACCACGGCTCACATTTTGTATTCCAGATGTAAAACCATCTTTATTTTTCTTAAAACTCATAGTTCCATCAGGATTTAATAAAATTGGTGTATCAAAAGCTGGTGTTACCATTTTAGTAATAGATTCATGCGACAAAAATCCATTATTTAAAGATTCAAATAACTTAACCAAATCACGAGAAGTACTAAATATACCAGCATGACCAGGATTTAAACTATATCTCTCAAACACTCTAGCTTTTGGATCGTTTACTGTTTCATTTTCTCTCATACCAGTTAATACCCCAAAACTTCTATCATAACTAGTTTGTAAAAGTCCCATTTCTTCATTAAAATATTTTTTAAAATATTCATCAGCATCTGGAAGTATATCCCTTAAGATAATAAATGGTATATCACTATAAACAAAAGTATTTTCTTTAGCTATACTAGTAGAAGATAATCTTCTTTGAAGTTCTTCCAAAGAAAGTTCTCCATCTCTTTCGTCTAATCTACCATCAGTTCTTAAATCGTAGTAAAATTTAGCCATTTTTAAAGCTGGTATATTTAATTTACTATATTTACCCTCTTTATATTCAGACACTAATTTATCTAAATCAAATTTACCTTCCTCAGCTAATTTTAAGGTTTCTAAAACTGTAAACAATTTAGTTGAACTTGCCAAATCAAAACGAGTATTTTCGTCAACCAATTCATCTTTAGAAGCCTTACCATTATAAGTATAAATAGATACTCCACTTTTCGCATCTTTAATACCCGTAGAAAGTCCAGGTACAAGCATACTTATACCTTTCACCGTTTTTAAATAATCACTAATTATTTTATTATAAACATCATTTGGATCCATATCCATCATAGCTGCAAGTTCATTCTTTTCTTTCTCAAACATCTCTACCAAATAACGATATTCTTGCAATTTACCATTTTTAACAAGTTCTAAAATCAACTTATATTCTTCTTCAGTAATAATTCCTAAATATTCTTCTTTTTCCACTTTATCATCCCTTTCAAATTTAAAAGTTATTATAAACTGTTTCCCATATTATGTCAAACCAACACTATAACAAAACCCAAACACACTATACATATTAATATATTCAAAATAAGTAAAAATAGACTAGTACTTTTATGATAAGCTAAAATCACTTTATAATCTTTTAACTCTTGGATTTTTTTAATATTTATCTTATCCAAATAAAGCACCAAAGAATTCAAAACCCCAGCTAATATTAATCTTATTAAAATCCAAACCATAAAGGTAAATATAAGTCCAAAAACCATTTTATAATTAAAAGCAAATCCCTCAAAAAATCTATAACAAAAATAAAAGCAAAGACTTTCAATACCCCCTAATAAAATACCAGCTATCAGATGGCCTTTATATCCGACATAAAAACTTCCAAGCAAAAAAGGTTTCAAAACATGTTTATTATGAAGCATATCATCATATTCTTTTTCATAAATTTCCAGATCAGTCTTTTTATTTTCATAATCTATATTAACTATATTACCATTTTTCATATACCCACATTTAATACATACACCATCCACCATTTTACTATCACATCTTGGACACTTCATAATCCTCACCACCTAAATTATAACAAAAAAACATACCCATAAGTACGTTTATTTAATTAATTTTTTTATTTTTTCTAAACCATTTTTCTCTAACCTCGATATCTGTGCTTGACTAATGCCAATCTCTTCCGCAAGCTCTGTCTGCGTTCTTCCCATCATATATCTTTGTAAAATAATATATTTTTCCTTCTCTTTAATCTGCTTTAATGCCTTAACGAGAGATATCTTAGTCTCTAAATCATATACTCCCTCATCTTTAGATAATTGATCAGCTAAATAAATAATATCCCCGCCATCACTATAAATAGGTTCAAACATACTAACAGTATCCTTAAGTGAATTCAAAGCCTGAATAACTTCCCATTCTGAAACATTTAATTTTTCAGCAACCTCTAAAGTAGTTGGTTCCCTATTTTTCTTAAAAGTAAGTTCGTCTTTAACCTTCAAAGCTTTGTAAGCTAAATCTTTAATACTCCTGGACACTCTAAGACTACTACTATCACGAAGATATCTTTTTATCTCCCCAATTATCATCGGAACTGCATAAGTACTAAAACGAACCTCATGATTTAAATCAAAATTATCGATAGCTTTAATAAGGCCAATAACCCCAACTTGAAATATATCGTCTAAATCTAAATTTCTTAAAGAAAAATTTTTTAAAACTGATAATACAAGTTTTAAATTACCTTGAATCAGTTCATTTTTAGCCTCCATATCACCACTGTGATACTTATTAAATAAATCAAGCTGTTCTTCTAAAGTTAAAACTTTAATATTCGCCGTATTCACATTCGCAATTTCTACTTTATGACGAGCCATAAAAAATCTCCTTTCAACTTTATAATGGTTAAAAGGAAATTTTTTTAAACAAATAATTTAAGAAAAACAAATATAATTAATAAAACTAAGCCAAAAATCCCAATAAATATAAATCTCTTTTTCTTGCTATAGTTAAAATTCAAATATCTATTCAAAAAAATCAAATACAAAACTAAAGTAATAATTAAAATAATATAAGTAAATATATTAGAAAAAGAAATTAAAATGCAAGAAAATATAAAACCAACTATCCAAATAACATTTAAAAAACTTATTAAATTAAAAGCTTTCATATAATGCATTTTAAAATATAAAGATAAAATCAAAGCTATTAAAAAGAAAAATATCAAACTTAAAACAAGACCTATTAAAAAATAATTCACCTCACTCGGTCTATTTGTCGATAGTGTTATATACGAAGACAAAACCCCAGTACCTTCTAAAAAATTATCAGATGCATTTTCAAAAACACTATTTTTAAAAAGCGTATAAAAAAGTCCAAATAATAAACTAGTTATTCCCGTTATAAAAGCTGATACATAAAATAAATTCTTATCTAAATATCTTTTAATCATTCGAAATATCACCCAACTTTAAATGCTTTTTTACAAAACTAATATATATAATCAAATAAGCCGAAGAAATCATAAATCCAGCAAGAACATCACTTGCATAATGAACCCCTAGATATATTCTACTAAAACCGATTAAAATAATCAAAATAGAAATGAAAATAGTAAAGATAATTTTAACCTTCTTCGTCAAATTAAAATACCAAATCAAATAAATAATAAATCCATAAAAACCCAAAGCAGCCATAGCATGCCCAGACGGAAAACTATAACCATCTTCCGTAATAATCATAAGTTCATAAGGCCTATCTCTCATGAATGTTAATTTCAAAAGCATATTTAAAATAACGATATTAACTGCATTCAAAAAAACAAAAAATGCATACTTTTTATTTTTAAAAACCAAGAAAAAAACCAAAGAAACAAAAGCAACTATAATTTCACTAGCAAACCCAGTTATAAATTTATAAAATCCAGTTAAAATATCATTTTTATTAAAGGTAATAATATTATAAATAAATCTGTCAAAGCCTTCAGTTAAATCGTTACTTACTAAATAAGCTATAATTCCAAAAAGTAAAAATGAAACACTCACCAATAACCATTTTTTCACCATATCACCCACTTAATTATATCACTCTAAAGAAAAAAACGTCATGATATTAGACGGTTTTTCTCCTTCTTTACACTTGGCGTACTTTTTATGTGATTACCAATAATTTCTGATACATCAAAAACCGTCACAAAAGAAGAATCATCAACTTCATTTAAAATATCTTTTAAAATTGAAACTTCAAACCTTGTAATAACTGTATATAAAACTCTTTTGTCACCGTGTGAAATAATTCCCTCACCAGAAAGTACTGTAACCGTTCTGCCCAATCTTTTAAGTATCTCACTAGCAATTTCTTTCCCATCATCAGTAATAATAAAAGCCGCTTTCGCACTATTTAAACCATCAGAAACCATATCTATAACTTTGTAAGTAACAAAATAAGTAAGTAAAGAATAAAGTGCTCTCTCAGCTCCAAATACAAATATTGCTGCCCCATAAATAACAATATTAAAACCCAACACTACTTGACCTACTGAAACACTTTTTTTCCTATTAATCAAAATAGCCACAATTTCCGTACCATCTAAACAACCACCAGATTTAATAATCATTCCGCAGCCAACTCCAAGCATAATACCGCCATAAACTGTAGCTAAAAGTGTATCATCAATAAGTGGTGTATAACTGTTAAATACCTCTAATAATATACTAAATACGGCCATACCATAACCAGCTTTAAATACAAATTTACTCCCAAGCTGCCTATAGCCCAAAATTAAAAATGGCAAATTTAAAACAAAAATTATAATACCAAGCGATCCACCAAATAACGTATTTAAAATAATTGAAATTCCATTCATACCACCATCGATCATCGAATTAGGTATTAAAATAAGTTCTAAAGCAATTGCCGCCATCACCGCTCCAAAGGTAATTAAAATAAGTGAGAAACAAAAATCCCAATCAAATATTTTAACCGCTTTTTTTGCCATATTCTCTAGCCTCCTATTAATATTATATAGGATATATTTAAACATTTAAAGAAATTTTAAAAAATTAATGTCTCCTTTACATATTTTCCAAAATAACCTTACGATTATTCAAAACCCTCTCGTCTTTTGATATTTCTAAAGCTTTATCTATATATTCTAAAGCCTTATCATAATCTTTCAAATTGTAATAACACAAAGACAAAAAATCATAAATACTAAAATCTGTACTAAACCATTCAGTTATATATGTTTTATAACCTTTTTTAATATCTAAAGCCTTTTTAAAAAGTGATAAAGCTTTATTGTATTCGCCATTTTCATAGTAAAATATAGCTAGTTCAGTGTAAGCTTCTTTTAAATGAGGAGCTTCTTTAAGTGCCTTTAAATACCACATTTCAGCTTCAAGCGGTCTATTCAAATGTTTATAACATCTTCCAATAAATCTCATAGACGCACATCTTTCATCCTTCCAAGTTGCTTTTTCCAAGTTCAAATGCCGCTGTAAAGTATCAATTGCCTCATTCCATCTTTCATAATACATATACTCTCTACCTAAATAATGCATATTTCTATCGTCAGTTGGATTTTCCTTCACTGAAAGTTCTAAAAGAGGCAAATAACTTCCCCTAGATTTTTCTCTATCAGGATAATGATTTAAAACAATACTTTCATCAAAAACTCTTTTTTCTATACCATCATAAGCTAAAACCTCATGTACGGGTCTTTCCCATCTATAACCATCTCTTTTATGTATCTTATCAGAATAAAAACTAACTATAGGATTACCTTCCTCATCTAAACTCCAGTTAAAAGTATAACTAGCCCTAGTTGTTCCATCTTTCCAAATCTTTTCTAATTTATCTCGCCATCCCTTTTCAAACACCTCATCTAAATCCGTGCACACACAAATATCAGCATCTTTATCAACCATAGCCAAAGATAAATTTCGGGCCTCATCAAATCTCCAAGGTTTTATTTCCGTTTGTTTTACTATTGCCCCAAGCCTTTTAAGTTTATCAACACTACCGTCGCTAGAGCCCGTATCTAAAACAAAGACTTTATCAGCTTCCTTCATAGAATTATACCATCTTTCCACAAACTTCTCTTCATTTTTACATATCGCATAAACACATACTTTCATACTCATCCCTCCATAATAGAATATGAAAGTAAATCTTCTATAATTATTTAAAATACCTTTTTTTAACTTTTATCTAATAATTTTAATTTCCTTATAACCTTTTTTTCAATCCTCGATATATAAGACTGACTAATACCAAGTAATTTAGCCACATCCTTTTGTGTCATCTCCTCACTTCCATATAATCCATATCTTAAAATCATGATTTTTTTATCTCTATCACCTAGTTTTTCCAGTTCTTCATATAAAAGTTTTTTCTCAGTTTCTTCCTCTAACCCTTTAGTCACAATATCACTATCCGTTCCTAAAACATCTTCTAAATGTAATTCATTACCTTCAGAATCAAAGCTTAAATTATCCTCAAAACTAATTTCACCCCTTCTTCTTTTATTTTTCCTCAAAAACATAAGTATTTCATTATCAATACATCTAGATGCATAAGTTGCTAGTTTAATGTTTTTATTAGGTTTATAAGTGTTTACCCCTTTAATTAATCCAACACTGCCAATACTCACTAAATCTTCTAAATCAACTCCCGTATTTTCGTATTTCTTAGCTAAAAAAACAACTAATCTAAGATTATGTTCAATAAGTTTACTCCTAGCTTTCTTATCACCATTTATCCAAAGTGTCACATACTTAACCTCATCTTCTTTTGAAAGAGGTGCCGGTAGCTTGTCCGCACTTCCAATAAAAAATATACTATCATTTTCAAAAAATCTTTTAATTAAATATATTATTTTTTTAATCATTTAATTTCTCCTCTCATTAAACCATTTAATAAAACCTCAGCTCCACCTAAATTAAAATCCTTATTAAAACCCAAATAGACATTTTCAAAAACCCCAAGACCTATAACCTCAACCTTTCTTACTTTTATACATTCTAAAACCCCGCTCCCTCCTATCACAATATATGGAATATATGTTTTTTTATTTCTAAAATTATTATCGATATTAGTTAAAATAACTAGCCTATTTTTATAAGTAAGCGTATTTCCAGAATCTAAATAACCATTCAAATTTAAAACCTTTTTTCCAATATAAATATTCGTTTTAAAACTAAAAGCCACCTTTCTTTTATACATATTCATCTGTTTAACATAAAAACACAAAATTACCGGTGATATCATAATCAAAAGTAAAGCAATCTCCTTATTTTTAAAAGTAATATTTAAAAAGTACAAAAAACCTCCAAGTAAAATACTAACCATATAAAAGCATCCCACATTAATTAAAAAACTCTTTAAATTTTTATATCCAAAACATAAAATACACATAATAAAACTTAAATAAATTTTAAGAAAAAATAGCTCCAAAAAACCAAGGTTAAAAAACAAAGCTAAAATAGTTAAACTCCCAAAAAAAGCACCTAAAATAATCCTAAACAACTTTACATTCCTCTTTAAAACAACCACCACTGTAAGTAAAAGTAAAAAATCCAAATAAAAATTTAAAAACAAAAGTCCATCGATGTATACTGTCATATCACCACCAAAAACAGTATAAAAAAAATGACTCAAATATAATGTCATTTTTTATTTCAAACTCTTAATTTCTTCTTTCTCCTTTCTAACTCCTACATATATTAATATACGATCTTTTTCACCTATTTCCCTTTTTAATTTAAAAAAAAGTTCAAAATTGAACCTTTATAAATATTTTTCAACCTCTTTTATAATCTTATCTTTAGAAATTTCGACATTGATTTTACCATCACGAGATTTAAATTCAAGTATACCATCAGCCGCTTTTTTACCTACAGTAATCCTATAAGGAATACCGATAAGCTCCGCATCTTTAAATTTAACCCCTGCTCTTTCATCTCTATCGTCTAATAACACATCAATACCAACTTTATTCAATTCTTCATAAATTTCATTAGCTAACTCACATTGAATTTCATCTTTAACATTAATAATCGTAATACATACAGTAAAAGGAGCAATCTCTTTAGGCCATATAAGCCCATTTTCATCAGCCATCTGTTCAGCAATTGCCGCCATACATCTCGCAACTCCAATACCATAACATCCCATATATACCGGTTTTAAATGATTTTGATCATCTAAATAATTTAAATCCAAAGCTAAAGAATATTTAGTGCCAAGCTTAAATGTATTACCAATTTCAATACCCTTTTTAAAGTAAATCTTACCGCCACAATGTGGACAAATATCACCTTCGCAAATATTTACAATATCACCCTTCTTATAAATATCAAAATCACTTAAATTGACATTTATATAATGATATTCATCTTTGTTAGCCCCACAAACAAAATTACTCATATTAGAAACTTCATTATCTATAACTACTTTTGCTTTTACACCTATAGGTCCTAAAAAGCCAAACGAAGCATCAGTTACCGTTTTTACTTCTTCTTCCGTTGCCATCGTCACATTTTCAGCTTCAAGTAATTTCCTAAGTTTAGTCTCATTTAACTCTCTATCACCTTTAACTAAAACAAATATTATCTCTCCATCTACATCGTAAACCAAAGTTTTAACTGTTTTATTTATATTGACATTTAAAAACCTCACAACATCTTCAATAGTTTTAACATTAGGTGTTTCAATAATCTCCATTTTTTTAGGATCTTCCTTATCAAATTTTTCGGCTTGAACAGGTGCGACTTCAATATTAGAACCAAATGAACAGCCATCACACATTACCAAAACATCTTCACCAATATCCGTAACCGCTTGAAATTCTTCAGATAAATCTCCACCCATAACTCCAGTATCCGCACGAACAATTCGGTAATCTATACCCATTCTATCAAATGAATTCTTATAAGCCATAACCATTTTTTTATAACTTATATCACCACTTGCACTATCTACATCAAAACTGTAAGCATCTTTCATAGTAAATTCTCTAGTTCTAATTAAACCATAACGTGGTCTAGCCTCATCTCTAAATTTATCTTGAATTTGATAAATATTAAATGGCATATCTTTATATGATTTAATTTTTTCCTTAGCTGCCATAACAAACAATTCCTCATGAGTTGGACCTAAACAAAATTCTCTATCATTTCTATCATTTAACTTAAACATATCAGATCCAAAAGAATCATATCTATGTGACATACGAAAAATATCACTAGGAATTAAAGCCGGCATTAAAACCTCATTAGCACCAGCTTTATCCATTTCCTGTCTAATAATATTTTCTATCTTCCTTTTAACTCTAAGCCCCATAGGCATAAACATATAAACTCCACTTGCTTCTTTTTTAACCATACCACTTCTAACAAGTAAGTTTCCACTTTTACTATCCTCATCTTTGATATCTTCTCTTACTGTATAGAAAAAACTGTTACTTAATTTCATACAAAACCTCCTAACAAAAAAAGAATGATCCATAGGAGTGCATAAGCACGGTACCATCCTTTTATTAACTTAATTTAAGATAACGGTTTTACCCGGAAATGTTTTCATTTCTCTCAGAAAGTAGGAATTAAATACTATCATAACTTGCTTTCACCAACCAAGCTCGCTTTATATGAGGAAATATTTAATATTCTTTCGTCTTCAATTTACACTCTAATATTAACACATTTCATATACCTTTGTCAAAAGTATTATATGTATATCAGTTTTAAAAATAACAAATAAAAAGGAAAAACAATATAAACCTCGTCTAACTATAAGACAAAGTTCATATTAAATTTATGTTTTCATTATAAAGTTTTTTCTTTAGAAGAAAAAATAGTCTCACTATCCGCACCATATGCACTTCGAACTTTTACACTATTTTCTGTAACTTTCATATATGTTTTCCATGGAAATAATGCACTATTTATTCCAGCACTTGCAGCCGCTTGTGCTAAAACATCTTGTGGTTCATAATCAGTTCTTAAAACACAAAAGCCTTTATCTACAATTTCTGAAGATATTTTTTTGTCTAAACTTTCTTTAAATATTTCTATTTGCTCTAAAGTTAATTCACGACTCATTTCATAAGCAAACATCGAAGCCAAAAAAAAAGCGAATTGATTTATATCACTTTCATCACCATTCGAAAACATTTTTGGATGAGAAATTTTATTTACCCACCATTCTATTGCAACTTGAACACTTTCTAAATTTGAAATCATCTCAATACCTCCTTTTTGCAAAGCATATTATATATACTAAAAAACAATTGTCAAATTTACATCTTCGATGATAGTGTAAAATTTTTTTAGGATAAAGTATACAAAAAAAGAACTTTTGTTAAAATATTCTAACAAAATATTATAAGTAACACAATTTCTTTTAAGCATAGAAATTGTTACACATAAAAAGAATAAACAATCTACATTTACTCTTTTCATTTTAAAATTAGTTTAATTATAATTCTAGTATTATTCATTCTGATTTCTCCCAAGCATTTATATTACACTTACCAAAATTTTATCTAATAACTTTATATCTTTTTCTTTTTTTATTCATATTCATAATATCTTTTTTAAAATACTTAAATGTCGCAATTGCGATAATAGCTACTGGAAGAGAAATTACAATTCCAAGTACCCCAAACAAAGCTCCTCCTGCAAACACAGAAATAATTACTACCAAAGGATGCACTTGATTGCTATTGCCATAGACAAATGGATTAATAATATATCCATCTACTGCTGAAAATACTAAAAATACAATACAAGTTTTAATAAACAAAGCTGGACTTATCACAAAAGCTGTCACAGCTGCAATAACATTTGTAATAATACCGCCAAAATAAGGTATCAAATTACCTAAGGCCGCTAAAGTACCTAACATTAAAGCATTAGGATGCCCTATCAAAGTATAGACAATTGTATATTCAAAAAATGAAATAATTACGATCTTCATAAAACCCACAATATATTTTCGCATCTCGTCATCAATAATTGCAACATAATTGTATATTTTTTTAGATTTATGAGATAAATACTCTTTGATAAAAGCTCTTATTTTATCCATATCAGCCAAAAAATAGACAAACGAAGCTAATATAATAAATATTTTAGAAATATAATCGATTGAAATACCAATAACACTCAAAGCTCCATTAGATATGTAAGTACCAAGTTTTTCTAAAGTGTCATTAAAACCCGCTGACAAAGTATTTTGAATATCCTTAAAATCAACATTATAATCTGTCGATAACTCTCTTAAAAATGAAATAATACCATTAAATAAACTAGTAAGCTGAGACATAATAGTCGGTGTAATTAAAGCTAAAATAAGACATATTACTCCAAAAGCTCCTCCGACTACTAAAAACATTGCCAAAGCCTTAGGTACATTTTTATCAGTAAGTTTTTTAACAATCGGATAAAAAGCATAAGCAATTGCAAAAGCAATCAAAAATGGCAATAATATTCCAAATATTAAACTTATAATACCAACCCAAAAATCTCTCGTTTGATATACTAAATATACCGCCAAAATAAGTAAAACAGTATTTATTAATTTAAAATCTATCCTATTTTTTATCATTGACCCTCTCCTTTTCTAAAAGAATTGTTACCGGTCCATCGTTATTAATATTAACAAGCATCTCTGCCCCAAACTCACCAGTTTGAACATTCAAAAATTTATTAAGCTTCTCATTAAATATTTTATATAATTCTAAAGCTTTTATACTATTTAATGCTTTAAAATAGCTAGGTCTATGACCTTTATTAGTATCACCATAAAGAGTAAACTGTGAAATACTTAAAACATCGCCAGAAACATCCAAAATAGATTTATTCATAACTCCTTTTTCATCATCAAATATCCTTAAATGTAAAATCTTATTAACCAAATATTCTATTTCACTTTCACTATCATTTAAAGTAAATCCCACAAATAAAACCAACCCTTTATCAATCTTACCAATAGTTTTACCGTCTACTGAAACCGAAGAATTTAAACTTCTTTGAACAAGTACTCTCATTTAATTAACCTCTCTACATCCGTAACCTCAGGAATCATTTTAATATCATTCATAAGTTTCAAAAGCTGCTCTTTATTATTTACAAGTACTGTCATTTCAATAGCATCATCTTCTTTAGAATGGTGACTGTTAAATTTTCTAACTGGAATATCGTTGTTTGCTGCTTTAGAAATAATATTGATAAGGGAATTGTTATCACTACTTGTTCTAACTAGTATGTTAGTTGGCAATTTACCTTCAAAATTATTCCACTTAACCTCAATCAACCTTTCATTTAAATTAGAAACATTTGGACATACCATCCTATGAATAGTAACCCCATAGCCTTTTGTAATATAACCAACTATTCTATCACCTAAAACTGGATTACAACAAGATGCTAAATTAATCTTAATATCGTCTATTCCTGCCACATCTATTAAACTATTACTAGAACTCTGCTTCTGACTACCTTTAATAGCTTTTGATAAAATTTTTTCTTCTTTAGATACCTCTTTTTTCAAATAAGTATCCATCACTGCATTAATTAAAATCTTACCACTACCCAAATTGCCATATAATTCATTTGCTGAATTAAACTTCAACTCACTAAGCAACTTTTTAAATCGCTCAACATCATAAAAATCGTCATTACTTATCTTTTGTTTTCTTAATTCCTTACTTAAAATATCCTCACCTTTTTTAATATTTTCTTCTTTATTAACCTTATTAAAAAAAGCTTTAATCTTCGTTTTAGCATGCGTCGTTTGAACAAAACTAAGCCACTCTCTACTAGGTCCTGCCGAATTATTGCTTGTAATAATCTTAACAATATCATCACTTTTAAGCTTATAATCTAAAGGTACCATATTAGAATTCACAATAGCTCCCGTTGCTTTATCACCAACATTAGTATGAACTTTATAAGCAAAATCAATTGGTGTAGACCCATTTGGAAGTTCTATAACATCACCAAGTGGTGTAAATACATAAATCGTATTTTGAAAAATCTCTTTTTTAACCGTATTAACAAATTCTTCTGGATTTTCTTGTTCTTTTTTCAGATCCATAATTGCTCTAAAAAATTGTAACTTTTGTTCCATTTCATTTTGCATCGTAGCCTTAACTGAACCTTTTTCTTTATAAGACCAGTGTGAAGCAATACCATATTCCGCCACTCTATCCATATCATAAGTTCGAATTTGAATTTCATATAATTGTCCATCAATTCCAAAAACTGTCGTATGAAGTGACTGATACATATTAGTTTTTGGCATTGCTATATAATCCTTAAACCTTTTAGGTTTTGGTCTAAACTTAGAATGAATAATACCTAAAGTTTGATAACAATCTTGCTCTGTCTCAACTAAAATTCTAAGTGCTAGTAAATCATAAATTTCACTAAATCTTTTACCTTTTTCAAGTTTTTTATATATACTATAAATACTTTTAGAACGGCCAAAAATCTCATGTTTAATATCATGCTTACTTAATAACTCAGATACACTTTCAATCATTTTAGCCACACTGTTGTCCCGCTGCGTTTTAGTAGCATTTAATTTTTCTACAATATCGTAATATTCTTCTGGGTTTAAATAACGAAGACAATACTCCTCCAAATCCTGTTTAATACTATTAATACCAAGACGGTCAGCAATAGGAGTCAAAATATCCAAAGTCTCCCGAGCTGTTACTTTTTGTTTTTTCTCACTATGAACAAATAATGTCTGCATATTATTAAGTCTATCCGCAAGTTTAATTATAATAACCCTAACATCTTCAGATAACCCAACTATTATTTTTCTTTGATTATTAATTAAAGCCTCTGTCGTTCCAGACATCTTCAATTTATTAATTTTTGTTACTCCATCCACTAATACCGCAATATTATGGCCAAAATTACTTTCAATCTCTTCAACCGAGACATTACAATCCTCTACTACATCATGAAGTAAAGCAGCCGATATCGTCTCATAATCCGCATTTATTCTAGTTAATATATATGCCACATTAAGTGGATGAATAATATAATCCTCTCCTGTTAATCTTTTTTGTCCAAAGTGTTTTTCATAAGCATATTTATAAGCTTTATCAATAATAGATAACTCCTCATTATCGGTAATATATGTTTTCACTTTATCCATTAATTTTTCAATTGTCAAATCCTTTTGATGTTTACTCATAAAATCACCTTCTTAAATATCTAAATATACTTTTCTGTTTTTTTCATTTATCTTCTCTTTAAAATAAGCATCTATAAGTGCATTATCACTATTAAAAATATCACTAACCATATCACTAAGCATCAAATTGTGACCACTTTTCCATTTCTTTTCTTTTAAATAATTCCATATATCTTCAGGTTTTAAATAACCATAACCATTAGCCTCAAGTTCACTCATTTTCGCATTTAAAGCCGGCCTTAAACGATTATAAAGCTCTTCAAGTGAGTTAAATTCTATATTCATAAGTTCATCCCCTCTACCTATAACCATTATATATTAAATTAATTTTAAAGGCAATCACTAAAAATAGCATTTCTTTTGTTGAATTTTAAATTAAAAAATGTTATTATAAAGGCATTCAAAGGAGATGAATTAAATGTTTAAAATAAAAATTAAAAATGAAGATAGAGAAAACGAATATTATGTTTTTGCCGAACATGAATTACACATTATTGGCCATGCCGTCTTGCCGATTGTCGCCGTACCTAATTTTTATGAATTATCAATTGTAAGCGGAAATAAAACCAATATCAAACAGCCTTTAAACATTGATATAACTGTTAAAAAAGAAACAAACAAAGACGAACCCAAAACAATGTATAAAAGCAATGGCAATTCCATAAATGTTTCTTCCGATCTAACTTTTATATATACAAATAGTGTTCCAGTTATTGCTACAAAAGATAGCATTGAACACATTGAAACATTAAATCTAGCAACCGAAATTTTACCTCTTACTTTAGAAGAATATGAAACTCTTTATGAATTACATCTAGAAGATATTAAAGAAAATCCTAGTTCAGAATTTTCCAAGCTTCAAAGTATTAAACAAGATGTTGACCATGCCAAAACTTTAATAAAATGCAAAAAAGAGCGAAAATAAACGCTCTATTTTAATGTCTCTAACTTTGATTTCACAAGTCCCGTTACTTTAGAGATAACATCTAAAGGTGTTTTTTTTTAAATAAATTTTTAGCTATTTTCAATTTTTTCTCGGTGGTCAAAGTATTTTTTAACTTTTCCATCTCCTATTCGGCTGTCATAAATTCAGTAAATTTTTTGTTCTCATTTAACCTTTTAACTTCTTTTTAAAAATTCAGTTAAAAGCATTCTATTTTTCTTAGAAGTAAATATTGTTTTAAACATATTATCATTATCTCACCCCAGGAAGAGAATGTACATAAAAATATTTGTAAAACCAAAAAGGCAAATCGTTATTTTGCCCTAATTTGCTTTAAAAAATTACCTAAATTTAATATTATTATATCTTTAATTTATCAAATTACACAGTTTAAAAAAATTCACAAAATTTTAAATTATACATATGCAATTACTAATTTAAAGAAGCATATATTTTAATATGAAAAAAAATGTTTTCTTAAAATCAGTCATTTTACTATTAATTGGTGGTTTTATCACTAAAATTATCAGTATGTTCATTAAAATAGTTTTAGCTAGATTAATCGGTACAGAAGGCATGGGAATATATATGTTAATATCACCTACTTTTGTCATGCTTATGGCTTTAGCTGGATTAGGTTTTCCTGTGGCCATAAGTAAATTAGTCGCTGAAGAAAATAAAAATAATAAAAACTTAGTTTTTTCAGTCATTCCAATATCCTTAACTTTAAACATAATTATTATCATTTTATTATTTTTATCAGCCAATTTTATTGCTCATAACTTGTTAAATGAAGATAGATGCCGCTTGGCTTTAATATGCATCGGTTTTGTACTACCATTTATCAGTATCTCTAGTATTTTAAGAGGATATTTTTTCGGAAAGCAAAAAATGTTACCACACGTTCTATCAAATGTTACTGAAGACTTTGTTAGATTAATTGCCATCATCATCGGTATTCCTATTTTTTTAAAATTTGGCTTAGAATATGCCGTTGCTTTCATAGTTTTAACAAATGTCATAAGTGAACTAACCTCTATCTTTATTCTATTCTTTTTCGTTCCCAAAAACTTCAAAATTACAAAACAAGATCTAAAACCAAATAAAGGAAACATCAAAGAAGTTTTTTCTATCGGTATTCCAACAACAATGAGTCGCATAATCGGTTCTATCGGAGCTTTTTTAGAACCCATTATCTTAACTTATGGATTAATTAAAAGTGGATATACAAATAATTTTATCGTAAACGAATATGGAATTATAAATGGTTATGTAATGCCTTTAATATTACTCCCATCATTTTTTACAGGTGCCATATCTCAAGCCCTAATACCAAATATTTCTAAAGCTCATAGTCAAAAACATTATAAATACGTCTTTAATAAAATTAAATTAGCCATATTTATGTCATTATTAATAGGTATTCCAGCCACCATAATTTTTGAATTAATTCCAAATATACCAATGAAATTGATTTATAATACAACTGTTGGTATAGATTACATTAAAGTAATAGCCCCTATTGCCCTACTTCATTATGTCCAAGCACCTCTAACCGCTTCACTCCAAGCCATGGGCAAAGCTAAAGAAGCCATGCACGGAACACTCATAGGTACACTAATTAGAACAATCACTCTATTAATATTATGTTTCTCGCACATTGGCCTATGGGCTTTAATATGGGCATCTGGTATAAACATAATCATCGTTACAGTCCATCAATATAAACACGTAAAAAAAGCATTAAAAATCTAATCGAAAATTATGAATAACATATATAAAACGGCCTTTTTATGGCCGTTCATTTTATCAAGCGTATATTTATGACATAATTACGAATGGGTCATCTGAAGTTCCTAGTCCAGATAAAGTAGTTTCAGCTTTCAAAAAGACAACTGGACGAAGAACATAATCACTGTTTTTCGCAGAAGTATAGTACATATACGCATCCGACCTACTACGTACATAACTATACCAAACACGATACGAACGGCCACCAGACTCATTAGAATAAGCATTTATTGTCCAGTAATATAATTCACTTGCTGTTCCTCTATCTAATAAGTAATTACTATTACATTCATTGGAACCATTAGCTGAAGTTGTGGCTGATGTACACTTTGGATTAGTACTTGCTCTTAAGATGTCTGATACATTAACTAATCCCACATTCCCTGTCCATGTATACATTTTTTCTCCTGCTATGTTTTTTTCTATACTATCCGCTCCACTTTCATCCAATTCTTCTACAGCTCCTATATTAAATGAATGATTTGTTATTTGTTCTTTGGCTGCAGAATTTATATTATTGACATAATAGTTGTCATTTAAATATATTTTTATTGAAGAATCTTCCGTTACTGTTCCTTTTTGACTTCCACTTGGTGTTGAAAATTCTCCTTCTACTGCCGCATATACTCCACAACCGGCTGATGAATCTTGACAGTATGAATTTTTAGCTGTACTTCGGTGGTTAGCTGTGTCGAACGCTCTATCTGGTAACGTTTCATTTCTTATAATCTTATATGTTCCATCTGTCTCTTTAGCTATGATTCTCCATAATTCATCATTGAACATTATGTAATTATTTGGTTTTTTTCCTCTATATATTAATCTTCCACTTTCATAACTATCTTCATATAAGCCATCTCCTGATTCTACTATTTCGACTTCTTGGCCTCCGATTGTTTGATCTACTCCTGGCACTGGCTCTATGTTTCCTCCTGCACTTTGTTCATAATCTAATTCTATGTTTAATGTACTATCTAAATCAGCAGGCTGACTTGTTATTTCTGGATTATAGGTTACTTTGACTTTCATGGTTGCTATTTCTCCTACTTTTAATTCATCATTTTCGTTTACTCCTGATGTTTCAAATAATATAGCTGTATTGTTTGTATCTGTCTTGGTTATTGTTTTAAGTACTGCATCTATACTTCCTTTGTTTTCTATAGTTATATCATATGTTATTGAATCTCCTGGGGATTTTAAACTTACTCCAAAGGTTGCTGAAGTATCATTATATGTAGTTATTTCTGTTTTATCTGCCGCTGTTCCTATAATGCTATTTGGGGTAATACTTGTTATTTTTACTAGAAAGTTACTTGCTATATTAGATGTACCTGATATTTTTAATTGGCTTTGGAATGCTGCATACCCTACTCCCATTATTA
>CALVII010000008.1 GCA_944329465.1 uncultured Bacilli bacterium
AAAGGAATTGCTTGATTAACTAAATTTAATGTACGCTGCGCTCCATTTAAAATACCACTCCAATTAATACCACCTCTTAAAGAACTTCCAAATAAACCTCTTCCCAAACCAGATGTAGCCGTGGGCATAACATAATAATACGGATTATAAAAATTCATGATTTAAGCCCCTTTCTAAAATATTATATGTTTTAAACAAAAAAAGTTTTATTTTAAAAAAGAATATGTTATAATTAATTTAGTGTAAAAGAATAGGAAGGTGTCAAAAATGGGATTTAAGGTTTTATTATCACCGTTTGTATATGTATATCATGGCCTTTTAGCCATTTTAAAATCAATAGGAAGTTTTTTCAAATATGTTTTCTTAGGCATTGTTGCATTTCCAACTATGTTGGTTAGACTATTTACAAATAATAAATCAAATTCTAAAGTTACCCTTGCAAGTAAAAAAACTAATAACAATTATAAAAAAACCGATATGCTATTAGCTGAACACGAAAGGGAAAAAAGCAAAAAAGAGGCCGAAGAAGAAAGATTAAGAAAATTTAATCAAGAAATTAGAGAAAAAAAAGCTCAAAAAAGTTTAAATGACTATATTATGGACACTTCTAAATTAGAAGACAAAACAGCTGATGAACACTTAGATAAAGTGGGGAATAAAGTCTTATCTTTTTCTGATAAAATTAAAAATTTATTTAGCACTATTTTAGGTGGCGGAGGACAAGTCAAAGATAAATATCAAGATGCTGAAGAAATGGTAATCAACTACGAAGGACCAGAAGCCGAAAAAACTAAGACTAAACAAACATACGAATATATTGCTAGAACCCTAGATGGCCAAGTTGTTAAAGGCTATTTTGCAGCATTTTCTTTAGTAGAAGTACACTCATTTTTAAAATCACAAGGTTATAAAATATATAGCATTAGAACAAATAGATGGATTAATCTTACATATGGTAATGTTGGAGGAACACACGATAAATTTAAAACCAGTGATTTAATCTTCTTTCTTGCCCAAGTATCAACATATTTAAAAGTAGGTATTCCACTTGCTGAGGCCATAAACATCTTAACTAAACAGTTTAAAAACAAAAAATACAAACGAATTTTATCAACCTTACACTATGATCTAACAACTGGAAGAAGTTTTAGTGAGGCAATGGCTAAGCAAGAAAGTGCTTTTCCTAATTTACTTATAAATATGGTTAAAACCGCTGAAATGACTGGTGAGTTGCCAGAAATCTTAGATGATATGGAAGAGTACTATACCGAAATGGAAGAAACCAGAAAAGCCATGATAACCGCTATGATGTATCCCGCCATTATCTTTGTCATCGCAATTGGTGTTGGAACTTTCATAATGTTATACGTCGTTCCAAAATTCATCGAAATTTATGAAACCATGGATAATGCTACTATACCGGGTATTACTCTTGCTGTTTTAGCTCTAAGTGAATTTTTACAAAAATACATTATCTATATAGGTATAAGTACAGTTGTTATTTTAATAATAATTATCTATTTATATAAAAATGTTAAGGCATTTAGAAAAACATTTCAAAACTTCTTAATGCATTTACCCGTATTTGGTGATGTAATTATTTATAAAGAAGTAACGACATTTACTAAAACTTTCTCTTCATTACTTTCACATAATGTATTCA
This sequence comes from uncultured Bacilli bacterium, assembly GCA_944329465.1. GTDB lineage: Bacteria > Bacillota_I > Bacilli_A > RF39 > UBA660 > Coprosoma. The sequence continues at coordinate 1,664 of CALVII010000008.1, forward strand.
TTACTGATAGTATGGAAATATTAAACAAAGTAACCAATAACGAAATATATAAAGAACTAATTTATAGTGCGATTGATAAAATTTCCCAAGGAAAATCAATCTCTTCAGCTTTTAAAGATCAATGGGCATTCCCTATACCAGCCTATGAAATGATTGTAACTGGTGAAAGAACTGGACAACTTTCAGAAATGATGCAAAAAATATCTTTATATTATCAAGATCTACATAAAAACTCAGTAACTAGAATTAAAACATTTGTCGAACCAGCACTTATTATCATGCTTACAGTTATGGTTGGAGTAATTGTTTTATCAATTGTTATCCCAATGTTCTCAATGTATAGTCAAATTCAAGCTTAAAGGTGATGTTATGGAAATCTTACTTTGTATATTTTTATTCATAATAGGAACTATCTTTGGTTCCTTTTACAATGTCGTAGGCTATAGGCTTCCTAAAGGGGCATCTATAGTTTTTCCGCCCAGTCATTGTACTAATTGTAATCATAAATTAACATTTTTTGAATTAATTCCAATAATATCTTACATCTTTCAAAAAGGAAAATGTAAACATTGTAATCAAAAAATTTCACTCTTTTATCCAATTTTTGAAACCTTAACCGGTATATTATTTGTTTTATGTTATTTATCATTCGGTTTAACACCAAACATAATTATCGCATTAACCTTTGTCTCATTAATGATCATCATAACCGTTAGTGATTACCATTATTTAATAATACCTGACGAAGTATTAATAACATTTTCACTAATTCTATTCATTGAAATTTTATTAATAAATGGTATCAATGCCGTTTTATATTCAATTTTAAATGGTGTGTTAGCTTTTATAACAATGTATTTATTAAAGAAACTAGGAGACTTTATATTTAAGAAAGAATCAATGGGTGGTGGAGATATAAAATTAATGTTTATCTTCGGTATGACATTAACTTATCCTATTGCCATCTTGTCAATATTTGTCGGTTCTTTAATAGGCCTTCCTATTGCTTTATTAATTATATGGTCAAAAAAAGATCATATTATCCCTTTTGGACCATTTTTGGCGGCCGGTGCCACTTTACTTTTACTATTACAAGTTAATCTAGATACAATTTTAAATTTATATAATTAAAGAAAGAGGTAGATAAAATGAAACCATTATTACTATGTATATTGGATGGAGTAGGCATAAGAAAAGAAACTCATGGCAATGCACTTGTCTCTGCTCATACCCCTAATTTAGATAAACTTTTTAAAACCTACCCTCATACAACTCTAGAAGCTAGTGGAAAATATGTTGGCCTACCAAATGGACAAATGGGTAATAGTGAAGTTGGACATATTAATATTGGAACTGGCAGGGTTCCAAAACAATCTATAGATATTATAAACGAAGCTTTAAGCAATGGCGAAATAGGAAAAAATAAAGAATATAAAAATTTAATAGATCATGTAAAAAAATATAAATCAGACCTTCATGTATGTGGCTTGCTTAGTAATGGAGGAATTCATTCTCATATAAAACATTTGCTAGGTTTAATCGACATATTAAAAAATGAAAATATAAATATTTATTATCATATATTCACTGATGGACGTGACACCACACCACATGAAGCACTAAACTTTATTAAAATTCTTCAAGATAAAATAAATGAAACTAAAGCAGGTGAAATAGCCACTATATCCGGAAGATATTATGCCATGGATAGAGATAATAGATGGGATAGAATTAAAAAAACTTATGACGAAATGACTAATGAAACAAAAACATATAACATTGTAGATAAAATAAAAGAAAGTTATCAAAACAATATTACCGACGAATTTATTGAACCCTTTTCCACATCAAATGGTATAATTAAAGAAAATGATGGTATTTTAGTTTTTAATTTTAGACCAGACAGACTAAGAGAATTATTTACCTCTATTTCTAATCCTAATTTTAAAGAATTCAAAACCAAAAAAATTTCAAACTTAAAATTAGTAACCATGATGCCTGTTGATAAAAACGTTATATGTACTAATATATTTACTCATCCTAAAATAACCAATTATTTAGGTAAAATTTTAGAAGAAAATAAACTAAAACAGCTTAGAATAGCCGAAACCGAAAAATATGCCCATGTTACATATTTCTTTGATGGTGAAAATAAAGATGAATTAAAAGGTTGTGATCAAATTTTGATTCCCTCTCCTAAAGTTGCTACCTATGATTTAAAACCACAAATGAGTGCTTACGAAATCACTGATACTTTACTTGATAAAATAGAAAACTACGATGTAATCATATTAAACTTTGCAAACGGTGATATGGTTGGACACACCGGTAATTTTAAAGCGACAGTTAAAGGTTTAGAAACTATCGACGAGTGTATAGGAAAAATATATCAAAAAATTCAAAATTTAAATGGAACGCTAATCATAACTGCTGACCATGGTAACTGTGATTATATGTTAGATAGTGAAAATAATATCATAACATCTCACTCGATAAACCCTGTACCTTTCTTAATTACGAATAAAAATATAAAACTTAAAAATGGCAAACTTGCCGACATTGCTCCAACCATTTTAACCATTTTAAATATCGAAATTCCAAAAGAAATGACGGGCGAGGTTTTAATCTTTAAATAACCATGATATAATACCTTAAAAGGTGATTTTATGAAGACAAATTATAATTTAATTATGGAAGAAATTATTAATAATTTAAAAGATAAACCCAAACTATTGCTGCATGCATGCTGTGGAGTATGTTCATCATCAGTATTAGAAAGACTTTATTCTTTTTTTGATATTACCATTCTATACTATAATCCAAACATTTATCCAAAAGAAGAATACATTAAAAGATTAAATGTCCAAAAAGAAATTATAAATAAGATGCGTTTAGATGTAAAAATAATAGAAACAGGATATTTAGACGAAGATTTTAAACAAATTTCTAAAGGCTATGAAAAAGAAAAAGAAGGTGGAATTAGATGCACCAAATGTTATTATTTAAGATTAGACAAAACCGCCCAAATTGCTAAAGAAAAAGAGTTTGATTACTTCACCACAACTCTTTCAGTTAGTCCTTATAAAGATAGTCAAAAATTAAATAAAATAGGTGAAGTTTTATCGGAAAAATATGGTATTAAGTATTTGTATTCCGATTTTAAGAAAAAAGAAGGCTATAAAAGAAGCAATATTTTAGCTAAAAAATATAATCTTTATCGCCAGCACTATTGTGGTTGTGAATATTCGCTAAGTGAAGCTTTAGAATATCAAAATAAATAGGAGCGTTATATGAAAAAGAAGTATGTTATTGGAATTATTGCTATTGTTGTAATGTTAATTGTTGGAATTTTGTCCTTTCTTTTTTGGCCACCAGAATTTAAATTCAGCAAAGGTGATACTATCAAATTAAAGTATGGCGAAAAATATAAAGAACCTGGTTACAAAATAACTAAATTTGGTAAAGATTATACCAAAAAAGCAAAAATCAAAAAAAATATCAATCCAAAAAAATTAGGAACTTATAAAGTAACTTATGAAGTTAAAATAAATGGTATCACTTTTAAAAAAATCAGAACTGTAAAAATCATTGATGACGAAAAACCGGTTATAACATTAACCGGCAATAAAAACACATCTATATGTCCAAATGGAGAATATCAAGAAGAAGGATATAAAGCAACCGACAATTATGATGGAGATATTACTGAAAAAGTTAAAATAACTAAAAAAGATGGCAAAATCATATACTCTGTAAAAGACTCATCTGGCAACCAAACGAAAATAACAAGAACAATCACCAAAGAAGATAAAACTTTGCCAGAAATAACATTAAATGGCAAAAAGACAAACACTATATATCTAGGTAATACCTGGAAAGAACCAGGCTATAAAGCAACTGATAACTGTGATAATGATATTACAAATAATGTTGTTGTTGAAGGCTCTGTAAACACTAATAAAATAGGCAAATATAAAATCACATACACCGTAAAAGATTCCTCTGGTAACCAAACAATCACAGAAAGAACCGTTAATGTTATTAAAAAACCATCTCCTCCCAGCACATCTAATGGTAAAAAAGGCGTTATATATCTGACATTTGATGATGGACCAAATGAGGGCACAACCAACGTAATTTTAGATATATTAAAAGAAGAAAATGTTAAAGCCACATTCTTTGTTACAAATAAAGGCCCAGACAATTTGATTAAAAGAGAGTATGATGAAGGTCATACTGTCGCCCTCCACACCGCCTCTCACGACTATGCATCTGTATATAAATCAGTAAATGACTATTATAATGACTTATTCCAAGTTCAAAATAGAGTAAAAAGAATCACTGGAGTAGAATCCAAAATAATAAGATTTCCAGGTGGATCATCAAATACCATTTCTAAAAAATACTCTAAAGGCATTATGACCACATTAACCAAAGATGTTGTAAATAAAGGTTATAGATATTATGATTGGAATATTGATTCAGATGATGCTGGTGGAGCCAGAACCGCTAGTAAAGTTTATAATAATGTTATAAAAGGATTAAGTAAAAATAGAAACAACGTTATTTTAATGCACGATATTAAAACGCAAACTAAAGACGCTTTAAGGAACATTATCAGATATGGTAAAAATAACGGCTATACATTTGAAAAAATAACTACAAATACCCCTATGGTAGCTCATAAAGTTAATAATTAGTTCGCTTCTAAGTGAACTATTTTTTGTAATTCTTTACTTTATCAGGTATAATAGTAATAGGTGAGAAGTATGCAGTACAAAAAGAAAATACCAATAATTATAATAATGTGTCTTTGTTTAAACATAGCTATCATAATAACTTATGCTTATAATTATAAAGATAGGCCAGAATTTAAAGAAATTAAACCTTTAATTAACTATAGTAAAAAAATAGAAAAACCCAAATCAAATAAATTAGCCATTAAAAATATTAACCAATCTACAGTTTCCGATAAAACTATTTACTTAACCTTTGACGATGGACCAAGTTATCTAACCGAAAGTATTTTAGACATTTTAAAAGAAGAAAACGTTCCAGCCACCTTTTTTGTAACCTCAAACCAAATATATAAATATTCTGATGTTATAAAAAGAATGTATGAAGAAAATCATACCGTTGCCCTTCATACTGCAACTCATGATTATAGTTATATATATTCTAGTTTAGATAATTACTTTAATGATTTAAATAAAATAAGAACAGACGTCTTTAACATAATTGGTATAAAACCTAGAATCATAAGACTTCCAGGTGGCTCTTCCAATAGTATATCCAAAAAATATTCAAAAGGTATTATGACAAATATTATAAATAAGTTAAATGAAAATGACTTTTATTACTTTGATTGGAATATCGATAGTATGGATGCTTCAGGAAATATCTCTAAAGAAAGTATATATGAAAATGTCGTGAATAAAATACATAGTGGTACTAATATAATTCTAATGCATGATTCTTCTACCAAACAAACAACAAAAGAAGCCCTGCAAGATATAATAAAATACGCCAAAAAAAATGGATATACATTTTCAAGAATAACCAAAAATACTAGCACAATTCATCACCATATTAATAATTAAGATAAGTTTTTACTTATCTTTTAAAATGCTAATTATGGGAAAATATGTAAAGTCAAAATATATTTTGTTAGGCTATTGACAATTAATTTAACAAGTACTAAAATGTATAATGCAGACAAAAAAGAGGTGGAATATGGATAAAGCTATTTATCAGATTAAAAACTTAAATCATGCCATTGTACGGTATTGCTGTCAAATAGGAAATGATAAAGAAAATCTGCCAACCCCTGCCCAAATGCAGATAATTCAATATATCAACTCTCAAAACGGTCAAAAAGTCTATCAAAGAGATATTGCTCGTGCCTTATCACTTAGAAGAGCAACTCTTTCTGAAATTTTAAAAACAATGGAAAGAAATGACTTCATCTCAAGAATTAACAATCAAAAAGATACTAGAATAAAGGAAATAATTATAAGTGAGTCTGCCAAAGAAAAATTTAAAACTGTCAAAGAAACCTTAAATAAAACAGAAAAAGCTTTAATACAAAACATTGACAAAAAAGACTTGGAAACCTTTTTCCTAGTTATAAATCAAATGCAAAAAAATTTAAAAATGAAAGGATGAAAATATGTTAAAATTATTAAAAAATTTAACTAAAAAAGAATGGATATATGCCATCTTTTGTGTAATTTTAATTGTTGCTCAAGTATGGCTTGAATTAAAAATTCCAGATTATATGTCAGAAATTACCGTTTTAGTTCAAACAGAAGGAAGTAAAATAGAAGACATTATCCTAAATGGAGGATATATGGTTCTATGTGCTTTAGGTAGTTTGATATTTGCTGCATCAGCCGGATATTTTGCCGCCTATATTGCTTCAGAATTTTCTAAAAACACAAGAAAACAAATATTTAGTAAAGTTCAAAACCTAGACACAGAAGAAATTAAAAACTTTCAAACTAGTAGTTTAATTACTAGAACTACTAATGATGTAACCCAAATTGAAATGTTAATTGCCATGGGTTTACAATTATTAGTAAAAGCTCCTATTACAGCCATATGGGCTATTACTAAAATATTAAACAAAGGATGGCAGTGGAGTGCCATTACAGGTGTTGCCGTTTTAATATTACTAAGTGTTATTACTACACTTATGATAATTGTTATTCCAAGATTTAAAATTGTTCAAAAATTAATTGATAAAATAAATGGAATTGCAAGAGAAAACCTAACTGGTATTAGAGTTGTAAGAGCATTTAATGCTGAAGAATATCAAGAAGAAAAATTTGGTAAAGCTAACAACAAATTAACCGATTTACAGTTATTCAACCAAAAGAAATTCGCAATAATGATGCCTGTTATGTATTTAATCATGTATGGACTTACACTTTCTATATATTTTATCGGTGCCGGATTAATTCAAAACTCAGTTTTAGCTGATAAAATAACTTTATTCGGTAATATGATTGTCTTTAGTTCGTATGCTATGCAAGTTATTATGTCTTTCTTAATGCTTGCTATGATCTTTATGATTATACCGCGTGCTGAAGTTTCTGCAAAAAGAATAAATGAAGTATTAGATACCAAACAAAATATTGTTCCAGGAAGCTTTGATGGAGATACCAAAGAAAAAGGAACCGTTGAATTTAAAAACGTATCATTTAAATACCCAGATGCCGACGAATATGTATTAGAAAATATTTCATTTAAAGTAAATCAAGGTGAAACAATTGCCTTTATCGGTTCAACTGGAAGTGGTAAATCAACTTTGATTAATTTAGTTCCAAGGTTCTATGATGCCACTGAAGGCGAAGTTTTAATCGATGGAGTAAATGTTAAAGATTATAAACCAGAAGCTTTAAATAATAAATTGGGTTATGTTCCACAAAAAGCCGTTATGTTTGCTGGAACCGTTAAGTACAATATAAGCTATGGCGATAATGGTAAAGGTGAAATAAGTGAAGATAAAATAAAACAGGCCGCTAAAGTCGCACAAGCTAGTGAATTTATCGAAAAAATGGACGATAAATACGAAACCCATATTGCTCAAGGTGGAACCAATGTCTCTGGTGGTCAAAAACAAAGATTAGCCATTGCTAGAGCCATTGCTAGAGATCCAGAAATATACATATTTGATGATTCATTCTCAGCTTTAGATTACAAAACCGACGCTGTTTTAAGAAAAGAACTTAAAAATTATACTCAAAATGCGACTAGCTTAATTGTTGCCCAAAGAATCGGAACTATCATGAACGCCGATAAAATAGTTGTTTTAGATAGCGGAAAATGTGTCGGAATGGGAACCCATAAAGAACTATTAAAAACCTGTGATGTCTATAAAGAAATAGCTCTATCACAACTTTCAAAGGAGGAGTTAGAAAATGCCTAGACCAAATCATGGACCGAACGACAATTATGAAAAAGCCAAAGATTTTAAAGGAGCCATAAAAAGATTATTTAGTGAATTAAACACCTATAAAATCTTAATTATAGTTGCTTTTACCCTTGCTATATTGGGTTCCATTATATCCATTTTAGCTCCTAATAGATTATCAGATCTAACCGATGAAATATCTGCTGGACTTGTCATTAATCAAGACAACATGGAAGCTTTAAATAAAAAAGCTACCGAAAATTTATCTGAAGAAAAACTAAAACAAATATTACCTGAATTATTAAGCCCTAATTTATCCGAAAATAATATTCAAAATATTATGAGTGATAAAAGTATTTCCAATAAAGATAAAGAAAATTTTCAAAATATATTAAAACAATTTAACGAAGATAAGGAAGCTGCTTTTAAAGCTCTATCTTCACTACCAAATACTATTTTAGAAAAAATATTTAAAGAAACTAAATATAAAGGTATAACTATTACCATCAAAGATAAAATAAGTATAATTAAAATTGGCGAAGATTCAAAAAATATAAATCTATCTAAAAATCTTCAAAAAATATTCTTTAGTGAAATAACCATTGATGGAGTTAAAATTTCTGCTGAAGATCAATATAAATACGTAAAAGCCTTGGGTTCATTAGATGAAAATGTTGATCAAAGTGAAATATATAAAACCTTAGATACTTTACCTAAGTCTATTACAAAAGCTATTGAACCAGTTATGAACATGGATAAAATTAAAGGTATAACCTTATTACTTGTTTGTATGTATCTTACAAGTGCCTTATTTACTTATATTCAATCAATATGTATGACCAATGTTGCTAATAAATTTGCCAACAACTTACGTAGTAGAATATCAGTTAAAATAAATAAATTACCACTTAAATACTTTGATAAACATCAAGTAGGTGATATATTATCTAGAATTACTAACGATGTCGATATGATTGCACAATCTATGAATCAATCACTCGCATCACTTGTCAGTAGTATTACTCTTTTCCTAGGTAGTATAATCATGATGTTTATAACCAATTGGATTTTAGCTCTAACTGCCATATTGTCAAGTTTAATTGGTTTTATCGGTATGGCATTTATTCTCAAAAATTCACAAAAATACTTTATACAAAGACAAACTGAACTTGGTAATTTAAATGGACATATCGAAGAGATATATTCTGGTTTAAATGTCGTTAGAGCATATAATGGTAAAGAAGAAGCTAACAAAAAATTTGATGAATTTAATAGCAAAGTTTGCCAAAGCAATAAAAAAAGTCAATTCTTATCAGGATTAATGCAACCAATTATGGCTTTCATCGGTAACTTTGGATACGTTGCTGTTTGTATTGTTGGAGCTGTACTTACTATGAATGGTCAAATATCCTTTGGTGTTATTGTTGCTTTCATGACTTATGTCAGATTATTCACAAACCCACTATCACAAATAGCTCAGGCTATGACCTCGCTTCAATCAACTGCCGCAGCTAGTGAAAGAGTATTTGATTTTGTTGACGAAGAAGAGATGAAAAAAGAAGACAATATTACAAAACACTTAGTAACCAAAGACGTTAAAGGATATATCGACTTTGAAAACGTCGTCTTTAAATATGACGGCAATGACGAACCAACAATTAAAAACTTTACAGCTCATGCTAAACCTGGTCAAAAAATTGCTATTGTTGGTCCTACTGGTGCCGGTAAAACAACTATGGTCAATTTATTAATGAAATTTTACGATATAAACTCTGGTGATATTAAAATAGATGGTGTGTCTACCAAAGACTTAACTAGAGAAAATATCCACGATTTGTTCACCATGGTTTTGCAAGATACTTGGTTATTTGAAGGCAGTATTAAAGAAAATATTATTTATAACAGAACTAATATTGCAGAAGAAAAAGTCAAAGAAGTTTGTAAGGAGGTTGGACTAGACCACTTTATCAGAACATTATCTAAAGGTTATGATACAATATTGTCTGATAACGAAAGTGTTTCTGCTGGTCAAAGACAATTACTTACTATTGCAAGAGGAATGATCAAAGAAACACCATTCTTAATTTTAGACGAAGCAACCTCAAATGTTGATACAAGAACCGAAGAATTAGTCCAAACTGCCATGGACAAATTAACCGAAGGGAAAACATCATTTATAATTGCTCATAGATTATCAACTATTAAAAATGCTGATTTAATCTTAGTTATGAAAGAAGGAAACATCGTCGAACAAGGCAACCACGAAGAATTAATGAAACAAAACGGTTTTTATGCAAATTTATATAATTCTCAGTTTGAAGAGTAAGCTCAAAAGCTTACTTTTCTTTTAAATTTAATTTTGCTATAATATTCAAAAAAGGAATGATTACATGAGTTTATCTGCACAAATTATTATTACAATATGTGTTTGCCTTAATAGTTTTATTTTATATAAAGATGTCAAAAAATTATTTAAATTTTATAAAGTAAGATTTCAAAGAAAAAAAGAGAAAAAAGAAGAAATTGAAAAGCAAAAGCAAAGTTTAACTACATCTTTAAGTAAAATGAATATAGTTAAACCAAAGAAAATTAAAACCGCCATCTTTTCTAAAGAAGAATTTGATAATATTTTAAGTGAAATGAAATCAGAAAATGCTGATATATATATATTTATCCAAAGTTTAGTTGATATAGTGCCTAAAGAAAACCTCCAAAACATTATAAATAAAATTAAAGATACAACTATTGAATATCATTCATATAAAGAAGCTACAATAAATGATGGAATAATATCGATAGGAACTTATAATCCTAAAAGAAAACTCATAAAAATATATTATGATAAAGGAAAAGATGTTTTAAATCATGAATTATTGCACGCAGCTTCACGGAATGATAAATATGCGATGAACGGTTTTAGTGCCATATTTAAACAAGCTGGTATGTTTGGTGAGGGTTTGACCGAAGGTTATACCGAACTATTAAATCAAAGAATATTTCAAAGTAAAGGCAGTGCTTATCTATATTTAACCCTCCTTGCCGAAGAAATAGAAAATTTCTATGAAAATAAAGAAGACATGTTAAAACACTATTTCCAAGCTGATATATTTAGCTTAATAAATGAACTAGAAAAAAGTATGACTACAGAAGAGGCTATCGAAATAATAGCTGATATGGATTTATTTTTAAATCAAGCCAATGTTAGTTTCTTAGATTTTTTAAAGTTAAGGCAAAAAATAATCAGTATTTATGAGCGAAGATACACGCAAAGTGAAAAGACGCTTGTCAAGAAGAATGAGGGCACAAATCCAAAATTGACACAATTTGACAAAACTGTAAAAAAAAGATATAATTAAATACGTCTGTTAAAGGAAGTGATAATATGTTAAAAACTAAATTAGCTTATTTAAAAGGCATATCTGAGGCTTTAAAAACATATGATTCTGAGCACGCAGTAATAGATTTTGAATTAGTCCAAAAAATTTATAATTATGCAAATAACATCGATAATTTAACCGAAGAACAATTAAATGAATTAGAAGATTTCATAAATGAAAACACTGTAAGTATAAAACATTTAGCTAACCTTTATTTAGATAAAAAAGGTGAAGCAGATTTAAATAATAGATTAAATAGAATGTTACCAATTCAAATAACAAAACCACAGTGTAGAATAAAATTTGTAAAAGGAAAAACAGAAACTTTAAGTGATGCTATCTTCCATCACAGTACAGTTAAAGTTTTATGTAAGACCAGAAAACATCAAAAAGCTGCCTAAGGCTTTTTTTCTTTCACAGAAAATTCACACAATATATATATAATTAATATGGAGATGATTTTATGCGTTTATTAATAGTTGACGATGAAAAATTAATAAGAGACGTAATTAAAACATATGTTGAAACCGAAAACTTTGAAACGGTTGAAGCTGAAAATGGATTAGAAGCTTTAGAAATTATTAAAAACCAAAAAATCGATTTAATTGTTTTAGATATTATGATGCCCAAAATGGATGGTATGACTTTCTTAGAAGAGGTAAAAAAAATAAACAACATTCCAGTTATCATTTTATCTGCCAGAAACGAAGAATACGATAAGTTAAGAGGCTTTGACTTAGGAACTGACGACTATTTAACCAAACCATTCAGTCCAAAAGAACTATTGGCTAGAATAAAAGCCATTTTAAAAAGAAGCGGAAAAATGACTCCAAATTATTATGAATATAAAGGATTAAAAATTGATTATCCTGGGCATGCTGTATATATTGATGGTAAAGAAACCAAACTCACTTTAAAAGAATATGAACTATTATGTTATTTTGTCACTAATGAAAATATCGCATTATCACGAAATCAACTATTAAATAAAATATGGGGTTATGATTTTTTTGGTGATGATCGTACTATAGATACACATGTTAAAATGCTTAGAAATAATTTGGGGCCTTATCGAGACCTCATTACAACTGTAAGAGGAGTCGGTTATAAATTTGTGGTTAAAGATGAATAAAATTAAAAGTATTTTTACAAACACCAAGCCCAATAGTTTAAAAATAAATATTTGGTTGTTTTTAAGTGCTTTTTCGATCTTTATTTTGTGTTTTTTATGGCTCTTTCAAATCGTATTTTTAAATTCATATTATAAATCATATAAAACAGAAGAATTAGATAAAGCTGCAATAGAATTAAAAGCAATCCCTAAACTGACGACAAATATTATTGAAGAAATCGCTCAAAGAAGAGATATATGTATTGAAATATATGGTGAAAACACTTATGTTTCTACATTATCTAATAAAGGATGTATGGAATTTGGTAATAAAAATTTTAAAATTAAAAGAGAATTCATAAATAGTGGTCTTTTAGAACAACATTACAATCTAATTAATGAAGAATATAAAAACGAAACACTAATTTATGCCTTAAAATTAGATAAAGATATTTATGCATTTATCAACTCTTCATTAAAACCTTTAGATTCAACTATAACTATATTAAGTAATCAGTTTATTTTCACAACGATTATTGTCCTTATCATATCTTTAATAGTCGGTTATTTTATTTCTAAAAAACTTTCAAAGCCAATCATTAAAATCAGTAATGAAGCTAGAAAATTAGCCGATGGTAATTTTAGTGCGAATTTTAAAGCTCCAAGTGACATTTATGAGATAAACGAATTAGCTGAATCTTTAAATTATGCCAAAGAAGAACTCTCCAAAACTGAAAGTCTTAAAAGAGACTTAATGGCCAACGTTTCACACGATTTAAAAACTCCATTAACCATGATTAAAGCTTACGCCGAAATGGTTAGAGATATAACTTATAAAAACAAAGAAAAAAGAGAAGAAAATCTAAACACAATTATTGAAGAAACTGATCGTCTCGCTTTATTAGTAAACGATATTTTAGATTTATCGGCCATTCAATCCGAAAATGTACCTTTAAAATTAGAAAAAATAGACTTAATAGAATTAATAGATCAGGTAATAAAACGTTTTAATATTTTAATTGAAAAAGAGAATTATCATTTTATATTCACTCATCCTAATCATGTCATAATTAAAGCAGATAGACAAAGAATATATCAGGTTATATATAATTTAGTTAATAACGCAATAAATTATACTGGTGAAGATAAAAACATATATATTAACATCATAGAAGAAAAAAACAGCTATAAAATAGAAATAAAAGATACTGGCAAAGGCATTAAACAAGAAGATTTAAAACATATTTGGGATAAATACTATCATAGCGACAAAAAACACAAAAGAAACAATTATGGAACTGGGCTAGGTCTATCAATTGTTAAAAATATCCTACAGATGCATAATTATAAATATGGAGTCGCAAGTTCAAATAAAGGGTCAACATTCTATTTTAAAATCCTAAAATAAAACAACCCAACCTGATATGAACCCCATTTCTTGGACAAAATAGAAATGAGGTTTTTATATGTCAAAATTAAGTTATGAAGATAAAATAAAAATTTACCAAGAAAGAAAGCAAGGAAATACAATAAAAAATAATATTAATGTAGGAACTGATGGTGGAAGCGGGGCGTCATTTAATACAGCAACAGTAAATATCAATGGAGCAAAATTTTTAAATAATAAGCAACTATATACAGGAGGAGGTGGTGGTGCTTTCCTTTCTAGATATTCAAATGTAACTATAAATGAAGGTGAATTTATTGGGAATACTTGTGAATCTGTTGGCGGAGCGATATTTTTTGGTGATAAAGGCTATACTTTAACAATCAACAATGCCACTTTTAAAAATAATAAAGCTTTGAATAGTGGTGGTGCTATTGCAATAGCATCCTCAACCTTAAATTTTAATGGCGGTGAGATTTCAAACAACGAGGCAACAAATTGGAATGGCGGAGGAATATTTATTTATTCACTTTTATCAGATCCAAAAAATGGTTATAGTGATTTTACCATGAGGAATGGAAATATTACCAACAATAAAGCAAATAAAAATGGTGGCGGAATTTATATCACGCCCGGAAACACCTATAACTATATCAGTGGAACAATCTCCAACAACACTCCAGATAATGTATATAAATAGTATCATTTTATGATATACTATTAATGGTGATATAAATGGTATACCTTTTATATGGTACAAAAGATTTTTCTATAGAAGAGGAAATAAAAAAATTAAGCAAAGATATAGACGACATGAACATAAGTAAATATGATTTAAATAGTGATATGTTATCACTAGTTTTAGAAGATGCAAAAACAATATCATTATTCGGGGATAAAAAATTAATAATAGCCGAAAATGCCAATATGTTTACCGGTTCTACTTCAAAAGATAGTGAATTAATTGAAGAATATCTAAATCATATAAATGAAAACACTATTTTAATTTTAGTTGTACATAATGATAAATTAGATACAAGAAAAAAAATAACCAAACAAGTTAAAAAAATAGGAAAAGTTTTAGAGTTTAATGATGATTTAGACATGACTAGTTTAGTTAGAAGATTATTTAAAAATTATAATATAGATTATAATACTATAAAATTATTTTTAGATAGAGTAGGTAATAATCCTTTAATCATTCAAAGTGAAATAAATAAAATTAAAATATATAAGGGTAATGATAGAAACATAACTGACGAAGATATCTTAAATTTAACAATTAAATTAATAGAAATTGATATATTTAAATTAATTGATTACATTGTCAAAAAAGATAAAGAAAAAGCCTTAGAATTATATTATGAAATGCTTAAAATGAATGAAGAACCAATCAAAATAATTGTAATACTAGCTAACCAATTTAGAATAATGTATCAATCAAAAGAATTATTAAAAAAAGGCTACAGCGAAAAAGATATTGCTGCAACTCTTAAAATACACCCTTATAGAGTAAAATTAGCTATTCAAAATAGTCGAAGTTATACATCAAAAACATTACTTAAATACTTAAATGATCTAGCTGATATCGACATTGGAATTAAAACGGGTACCTTAAATAAAGATTTAGCCCTAGAATTATTTATCTTAAGATAGACAATTAAAAAAAGTGATATAATATAGAAACATAAAGGAATTTAATAAAGGTTAAAAACATTTACATTTTATTTATTTTATCGTAAATGTTTTTTAAATTTGTTTCATATTTACTTGTGGTTTTTGGGTTATAATATTTTCTTCCAACAAGTTCATCTGGTAAATACTGTTGTCTCACATACCCACCTTTATAATTATGAGGATATTTATAAGTTTTAGAACTTGTTTTAATATGATCCGGCACTTTGCCAACATGCCCCATTCTAACATCATTTATAGCCATATCCAAAGCTGTATGTGCACTATTTGATTTAGGAGATAAAGCCATATCAATTACTATTTCACCAAGTGGGATTCTAGCCTCTGGAAGTCCAACGCGTTCAGCTGCTTTAATTGCCGCTTCTAATCTAGGACCAATTGCCGGATTAGCAACCCCAATATCTTCATAAGCAATAACCGATAACCTTCTAAATATAATATCCAAATCTTCAGCTACAATTAATCTAGCTAAATAATGTAAAGCCGCATTTACGTCACTACCTCTTATTGACTTTTGTAATGCACTAATGACATCATAATAACCTTCATCATTTTTATCAATATATAAACTAGGCTTGTTATTTATTTTTTTTACATCTTCTATACCTATTTTAAAATCATCTGAAGCATAATAAACAACTTCTAACAAATTATAGGCGTATCTTAAATCACCATTGGATAACCTAGCAATATAATTAATTGCCTCATCGCTAATGTCTATTTCATCTAAATAGTTAATCGCTTTATTTAAAGCCAAAACAATATCTTCGTCAGTAAGCATTTTAACTTCAAGCAATTGACACCTACTTCTAATTGCTGGATTAATTGAATGATAAGGATTAGCTGTAGTAAGACCAATAAGTGTTATTAACCCGTTCTCCAAATAGGGGAGTAGTAAATCCTGTTTATCTTTATTTAAACGGTGTATTTCATCCATTATAAGAACAATCCCATCATTTGATTTTGCTTTACTAATTACTTCGTCTAAGTCCTTTTTGCTATTAATAACTGCATTTAAAAACTCATATTTTAAATCAAGTTCATTAATAATTGTATAAGCTAATGTCGTTTTTCCTGTACCACAAGGGCCGTATAAAATCATTGAAAATATTTTACCATGTTTAATTAAATTATATAAAATCTGTCCTTCATCAATTAAATGTCTTTGGCCTACTATATCCTCTAATTTATTTGGTCTTAAAATGTCTGCAAGTGGTCGCATAAATTCACTCCCTTTAAAATTCTAGATAAACACACTATCAATTATTATACCATGTCATGCTTTTTTTTAAAACGAATTTCTGATAAAATTATAGTAGGTGATTAAAATGAATAAACAATATATAGAAGAGTTTATCGATTATCTAAGATATGAAAAAAAATATAGTGAAAACACTATAATTTCATATCAAAACGATTTAAAAAAAGTTTGTGTTTTTTTTAAAAAAGATTTTACAAATTTAACAAAAAAAAACATACAAAACTATATTCAATCACTATCTAAAAAAGAAAGTACTAGTAGTGTATCACGTACTATCAGTACACTTAAAAGTTTCTACAAGTTTCTAGAGATAAACAAATATACAAAAAACAATCCTTTAGGAACCATATCCAATCCCAAAAACATAAAAAAACTTCCTAAAGTCTTATCTGAAGAAGAAGTAGATAAATTATTAGACATAAATTTAAAAACAAGTTTTGATTATAGAAACAAAGCTATGTTAGAACTTATGTATAGTAGTGGGCTTAGAGTTAGTGAACTAATTAATTTGAAAGTAAACGATATTGATTTAAATAATGCATCAGTTAGAATATTTGGTAAAGGTTCTAAAGAAAGAATAGTTCCTTTAGACGATTATGCTATCGAAGCACTTGATAATTACATAAAACATCACCGAAAAAGTTTGTTTAAACATGGTGAAAATAACTATTTATTTTTAAATAATCATGGAAACAAGATGACAAGACAGGGTTTTTTTAAAATTCTTCAAAAAATAGTTAAAGAGAAAAATATTAAAAGTGAAATATCACCTCATACCTTAAGGCATTCTTTTGCCACTCATTTATTAAAACATGGCGCAGATTTAAGAAGTATTCAAGAATTACTAGGCCACAGTGATATTTCAACCACTCAAATATACACTCATATAACAAGCGAGAGGCTGCAAAAAAACTACAAAGAATTTCACCCCCACGGAAAATAATCAAACTAATCGTGGTATAATAATAAAACAAGGAGTTTTTCGTGACAAAATTTACAAATGAACATCTAAAACAAATAGGGGGGATATTATGCAAGAAATACTTTTAGATACTATATTAGATTGTTTAAAAATATTGCCGTTTCTATTTATAGCTTTTTTTATCATTGAATTTTTTGAACACAAACTATCTCATAAAACCGAAAATGCTATAAAAGATGCCGGTAAATTTGGGCCATTGATCGGAAGTTTACTTGGAGCTTTACCACAGTGTGGATTTTCCGTATTAGCTACTAATCTATATATTACTAGAATAATAAGTTTAGGTACATTAATCTCCATTTATTTATCAACTAGTGACGAAATGCTACCAATACTAATTGCCGAAAAAGCCCCATTAAGCAGTATTATATTTTTAGTTGTTTTAAAAATCATCATAGGCTTTATATGTGGTTTCATAATTGATTTAATTATTAAGAAAGAAACGCCAAAAAAACATTTCGAAATTTGTAAGCACGATCACTGTGATTGCCAGCACGGAATACTAAAACCCTCAATCAAACACACACTAAAAACCTTAATATTCATATTTATCATTACCTTTATATTAAATGCTGCTTTCCATTATATTGGTGAAGATAATATCAAACACATTTTTGATAAAACCAACTTCTTTACGCCATTTATTGCCGGCCTAATAGGTTTAATTCCAAATTGTGGATCAAGTATAATACTAACTGAGTTATATATAACTAATATTTTGCCACTTTCTTCCGCTTTAACTGGCCTTTTAGCCAACAGTGGTGTAGCACTCCTAGTTTTATTTAAATCAAACCAAAACATCAAAGAAAACATAAAAATAATAGGAATTCTATATTCAGTAAGTATAGTAACAGGTTTACTATTAAAAATATTTGGTGTTTAATATTTATTAAAAGATTCAGAAATACTGAGTCTTTTTCTAACTATTATAACTAAATATAATAAAATTATTCTTTTTTCATACAATTAAAATAGGTGAGGAGTAGTGAGGGAAATATTGCCGTTTTTATTATGTTTAATTGCCGGACTATCAACCCTATTAGGTTCATTATTTATTTTCATTAAAGGGAACAAAGAAAATATTATTAAACTATCTTTAGCTTTCGCATCAGGAGTAATGTTTAGCGTATCTATATTTGATTTAATCCCTGAAAGCTTAACTATGTTTCAAAGTACATCTAAAAATTCTATATTTTTAAATATTATAGTCTTTATAATAATTGGCCTAGTTATTCCTTTATTTATTGATAAAATATTACCTAACAAATTAAATCAAAATAACAAGTTGTATAAACTAGGAATCTTTACAATGATAGCTATCATTATACATAACATTCCAGAAGGAATTGCAACCTACATTTCATCTGAAACAAATATTAAATTAGGTATAGCTATTACTATGGCAATAGCAATGCATAATATACCAGAAGGAATCAGTATTGCTATGCCTGTATACTATGCGACAAAAAATAAGAAAAAAGCTATAGGATTAACCTTTTTATCGGGTATGTCTGAGCCATTAGGAGCCGTTATAGCGTTTTTATTTTTAAATCCAATTATCAACAACACTATTATGGGCGGATTATTTGCTATTATAGCTGGTATAATGACTTATATTTCTATAATCGAATTACTTCCAGCAGCTTTACAATATAAAGAAAAAAAGAAAACAATAATTAGTTTTCTTTTTGGAATCATATTCATGTATGTAAATCACATGTTAAGCTAATTTACCTTATAAAATAAGGGTAGGGGAGTAGTTAATCATTATTAGAGGACGTATTTAGTTCTTTAATTATTCTACCCTTTACATACTCTTTTTCATTAGAATACTTTGTATAAAACGTAATTAATTTAATCCCAGCTTTATTACAAATATCGTTAACTTTTACATCACGTTTTTTCCTATGAAAGTTATTATGTGATTCATCATTTAACTCAATTAATAAAAGTAATTTACTATAATCGGCATTAAAAATACCAAAATCGATATTTCTAAATAGTTCGGTATTAAATCTACTAGTAGATACTTTTTCGATAACTGAAGCTAAATTAACCTGAGGAACAATATTGATATGTAATTCATTTTCTAAATCAATAAATTTAGTTAAAAAGTTATATTCATTATTGGACAGAAATTTTTTAGGTATATAATTAACAGTAGATGATGTATCAGTTTCCATGTTATCGGTAGAAGTACTGCCAAAATGGGAAATAATTGCAAAAAAGACTACTATCATCAAAATAACAATAATTAAAACAAAAACCATAAATAAAACACACCCCTTATAATTATTAAATAAAAGAGTAGTATTAGTTAAAATCATAAATACTACTCAAATTTTCTTTTATATACAAGTTAACATAATATATATTATCGGAGAAATTAGCCACGAGTTTTTCTGGCTAAAATTTCGTCAACCTTGCATAATATTTCATTGACGTTTTCGTCATTTACTTCTGTATAACCAAGTTCCTTCATGGCTTGCATCTTTGCTGCATTCATTTCAAGTGTTCTACTCATTTTTTCTTCTAATTTATTTTCTATTTGAGCCACAAAACGTTTATGTGTCTCAGCTATTCTAGCTTTACTAGATGTTCCTGCATGATATAAGTTAAAGGCAGAAAATAAAATACTTTCAAAAACAAATTGTTCTGTTTCATCATAAACAAATTCATATGGTTTAATATAACCACCAATCTTAGAAACATATGCTAATATATATTTAAGTTCTTTTGTACTATCCATCGACTGTAAATAATGATATAAATACAAAATAGAATTATAACCCTCTTCATCTTTTTCGTCTTCTAGACGTTCTTTTAACTCATCGACAATATTATGTAGTAATTCCTTTCTTTTATCGTCTAAACCAGCAAAAATTACATTACTATCACCAAGTTCGCTTTTACTAGAATTTTCAAATAGACTATTAATTCTAGTTTCAACATCCATAATATAATCTGTATCAACTTTAATATTATCAAGTTCATCAGCAGATTTAATGCCAAGAATATTTAATAAAATAACTTTTTTATCCTTTGGCCATTTATTAATATCATCTAACTCCAAATAATTATAAATCATCTGTCTAGAAACACCCAAACATTTAGCTAACTTCACTTTAGAAATACCAAGTTCTCTTAATATGTCATTTAATCTTTCCATATGTCTGTAACCCTCCTACTATTAATTTTAGCAATCTCCCCTACTAAAGTCAAGCAAAATGTAAAATTATGTCAAAAAGAATATATGTTCTGTTTAAGTAATACAATGTAGTTATCTCCCCTATTTCGCAAATCTATTAAGAAAAAGTTTAGTAACCACAAAAAGGTATTGTCATTTAACAAATACCTTTTATTCTGAAGAAACAGCCTTCTTTAACTCTTTATAACTATCTCCAAGTAATCTATTATTATAATATTTTGATTTTTTTGAAAGTTCATCATCCAATTTATCTATTCCAATTTCTTCAGCTAAAGTTTGTCTTTTAGAAAATAAATTTGTCCCTAACCCTAATCTATTACCATCTATATCAAAGCCAAGTGCGGCTAATGTGGTAGGATAATAATCAAAAGTTGTAAACTTTCTATTATTTGTGTTTTTTGATTCACAAGCTGAATTAATATAAACATTATATACACTTCTATCATAATCATTACTATCAAACATATTAGATATATTAGCTTGCATAGATAAATGATCCCCAGTAATTATGATAGTTGTATCCTCATAAAAATCCTGTTTTTGAATCCATTTTATAAACTCCCCTATCATACTATCCGAACAGTTATAAGCATTTAAATATTTATAATCATAAGGAGTTTTGCAAAAACCTTCAACATATCCATCAGTAAAATGAGTATCAGTAGTAAGCATAGTAAAGTTAAATGGTTCATCTTCTTTAGCAATTTCTGTTAATTCTTCTTTAGCAAATTCAAATAACTTACTATCTTCATAACCCCACCAAACATAATAATTATCATTTATATATCCTTTTTCTTTCGCATAATTATAATCTTTTATCTCATAATTACCATGATAAGTAAAGTAATCCTTTCGGCCCCCAAAATTAGCATCTGAACCTATCATTAAATAATTTTTATAACCATTATCTTCTAATGTATCACCCAAAGAATATACCCCAGGTAAAAACTCTCCATAACCAGAATACATATTGCCATCGATAGGCACTTTTAAAGGTACACCCGCACTAGAAGAAACCATTCCAGCAACTGTCCAAGTAGAGCCATAAAGAGCATTTGCTCCCCCTAATTTATTATTCCCACTAAAATTAATATTATCTTTTGCAAGCTTTTCTAAATTAGGAATTACTGATTCATTAAAATTACCCCCATTTTTATTTGAAAATAAAGAAGTCTCTAAAGATTCAACATATATGTATATTAAATTTCTTTTTTCTTTAGGAGCAGTTAATTTAATGTTTTTGGGATCAGTATAATATACTTCAAAGAATTGGGTTTTTCTATTTGGATTTAAATAGTTTTCTAAACTAAATTCTACGTAAAAATAATTAACCGATAAAATTAAAAGTATAAAAGTAAATAATACTCTAATTATTCTAGAAATTGGATATATACTAAATTTAAAATCTTTATTTTTAATATTAATCACTAAATATGTTTTATTTTTAATTAATAATTTAAAAACAATAATAATGATTAATATAATTAAATATATAGGAATCACACGCTCTAACACGTATTTTGCACCATCAATAAATATTGTTTGACTAGTTCCTTCAGCAGTCTTTAAACTATATAATAATTGGTCTACCGTAATATTATAAAATGCTTCATTAATATACTTACTAACATAATAAATAATTAAAGCAAGTGTTAAAAAAATAAAAGTAAATAAACTACTTATTTTTATCTTTTTTAACAGTTTTAGACACAGTTTTCCTAGTTTTTTTACTATCTTTACTATCCATCTTAATAGTTTTATCATCACTATTAAAAACTGTTTTAGCTTTAGTTTCATTCTTAACCTCTATATTAAATTTTATATTTCTTTGAACAGCAAGCCCAATTAAGCATAAAATAACATTTATAATGATAGAAATTAAACTAATCCAAACAAACAACATAATATCAGTATTTAAAGCCTTAAATATATCTTCTTTAATCCCAAAAAAGTTATACATAATAATTATATTGATTATTAAAGAAAAGAAAAATAAAGTAATATAATCGTATATAATATCTTTAATCTTTAAATCTTTATTAAAATATCCAATTATTCTAATTCCAATAATACATGGAATAAAAAGTGCTAAAAAAGCAAACATAAAATCCTACCTCCTAATAATTATTTATTTTATACTATTTTTTAAATGATTTCAATTATTACAGAAAAAAAGTTCTTAAATGAACTCATTTCTTGAAAACAAATAATTTACTCATAACATAATTTAAAATAATAACTATAATATTAGATGCAACTTTTAAAATCATGGCTGGGCCTTTTAATAAATCAACACCCACAAACATAATTCCTAAATCTAAAACACCCGTAGCTAATCTACATGCTGTAAAACTTCCAAGTTCTTTCATAAATATCTTAAAATCAAAACTCTTACTTTCAAATACCCAAAGTTTATTTGTAATAAAAGCAAACAAAACAGATAAAATCCAAGCTATAATATTACTAATGACATTAGAAACACCTAAAACATTATAAAATACACCGTAAACAGCAATATTAATAATAGTTGTTAAAGCACCAAATATGCCATATAAAATAATAAATTTATATTTTTTTAATAATTCTTTTATTTTTTCCATTTACTTTAACTCCTTGTATACTGTCTTAATTATTCCTCCACCTAAGCATTCATCGCCATTATAAAAGACGCAAGCTTGTCCTTCAGTAACAGCTTTGACACCTTCAGGATATTTAACTAATATATTTCCATTATCTAATTTTTCAGTATAAACTTCATTATCTTCTTGTCTATATCTAAATTTAGCCATGCATTTATGAGGTAATTCATCTAATAAATTAACATCTTCTATCTCGCAAGCATAGCTCATTAAATATTTATTTTCATCGCCCATAGCCACATATAAAATATTTTTATCTAAATCTTTTTTACAAACAAATAATCTATCTTTAGTGCCACCTATATTTAAACCTCTTCTTTGACCAACTGTATAATACATTAAACCCGTATGTTTACCTAATACTTCACCCGTATCAATATTAACAATATCTCCAGGATTATTTGGTAAATAATTTTCTAAAAACTTTTTAAAATTTCTTTCTCCAATAAAACAAATACCCGTAGAATCTTTTTTATCAGCTGTAATTAAACCATATTCATGAGCTATTTTTCTAACCTCACTCTTTTGTAACTCCCCTACTGGAAATAAAACATTTTCTAACTGTTTTTTAGAAACTTGTGACAAAAAATATGTTTGATCTTTATTTTTATCTAAACCTTTATATAATTTTCCATCAATAAGTCTCGCATAATGACCAGTCGCAATATAGTCTGCCCCTAATTTAATAGCTTCTTTCGCAAACATATCAAACTTAATATATTTATTGCACATAACATCAGGATTAGGTGTTCTGCCTTTTTTAAGCTCATCCAAAAAATAAGTAAAGACATAATCCCAGTATTCTTTTACAAAATCTACTCTTTTTAAAGGAATGCCTAATTTATTACAAACTTTTAAAGCATCATTATAATCTTTTTCTTGCGGACATATATCATTTAAATCATTTGGATTACCTAAGAAATCATTATTAATTGTACTATCCCAATTGCGCATAAAAAGTCCAATAACTTCATATCCTTGCTTTTGAAGTAAAATAGCTGCTACACTACTATCTACTCCCCCACTCATTCCAACTACAACCTTAGACATATTTATCACTTCCACTACTAATTATACAAAAAATATAGCATAAAAGCTATATTTCATTTAAAAATTACTTTTTATTTTTAAATTTTAAAAATATTATAATTATACATATAGTAGCTGTAAAAATACATACAACTTTCGCAATTTGATAACTGGTAGTACCAGGATATGACACATAATATTTACCATCTTTATTAAGTTTTATTGAAATAAGCCCCTTGTCGTTTTTAAAATAGTTGATCTCTTTGCCATCTTCATCTACTATTTTATAACCCAAATAATATAATCTTGGTAATTCCAAAGTTACACTTTCTTTAATATCATTAACACTAAATTCCATTCTAGGAACATTATTACTTATAATTTTAACCTTCGCTTTCCCTTTTTCTATTTTGATTTTATCATCTTTTCTTTTTTCAAGATATGCTATATCATTTTGGTTTTTTATTTCTATAGGTAAATACTCATTTCCCCATCCCATTCCATCATTTACATCATATGGTAAAGAACCAATTAATTGAATATTTTGAATGTTATAATACACATTACTAGCTAAAATAGTAATAATAAGTAACGAAGCTACTGGAATAAATTTTTCTTTAAAAAAATTACAAAATACATCAAATCCTTCAGTCGCAAAAAGTGAAATGCCAAATGTAATAAAAGAACACATTCGCCACGGGAATTGAAGATTATTTAAAAAATCGGGAACAATATACCATATAGCTTTATTGCAAACAAAGAACATACTTATTATAAGAATTAATAAAAAGCCCAAAATATATTTACGCCTATATAACGGAATTTCTTTTGTAAAAACTTTGAACAATGCTAAAAGTGAAAGTAATATAACCATTATATTAAAATTAACAATTAAATGATTATGCTGCTGACTAATAGTTGGAATTTGAACAAAAAAATTTTTTAAATCAAATGTCCAAGTAAGTACTGAAAGAACATTATTAAACACTCTATATTCACCATTTAACGTATGTTCAATTAAAGGTACAGTGAATAAAGAGGTAAATATTAAAATCAGAATAGACGCAATTATTAAAGGAACTAAATGTTGCTTTTTAAAAATCTCTTTTATAAATAATAGTAAAAAAATAATAAAAATTAGTGTAAACCAAACCGACAATACTAAATGAGAATACATCATCCCCACATAACCAGTTATAAAACATAAATAAAACTTAAATTTTTCGTTTTCTGAAAACAAATAATATATACCAAGGAATATTAAAGGCATAAAAATAAATATAAAACTCTCGTTTAAAGCATCTCTCGCATATATATCACTAAAAAAATAGCTTGAAGTAATATAAAATAATGATGTAATTAAACCATGCTTTTTACTTTTAAATAATTTAGAAGCAAATAAATACATTGTAAGTCCGGAACCAAAAATCACAATAAATTTTAACAGTTTTAAAACTGCAAATTCTCCCAACCCTAAAAAACTCATAATATTTAAAAATAAACCACCTAAGGTATGAGGAAGCATTGGATAAAAAATGCCAGTTCCATAACCTAAATTATTTGCAATGTCTGGTAATATTTTTGAAAAAATATTAGAAAAATTTAACCCTCTAGCCGAAATATTAGCAGCGTGAAAAGTTGTATCATCACCTAAAAAATAATTAAAAAACATTGGCGAAAACATAAAAAGTGAAAACAAAAAAATTATAATAGTATATAAATTGATATACTTGCTTGTTTTAAGATAGTTTAATACACTTAAAATTTTTTTCTTAAAAACATCTAATTTATCTGTAATACTAAATTTTTTATTCATATTATCTCTCACCCTTATTAATTATACAAAAATTATAGCAAAAAAGCTATAATTTAAGTCAAAATATTAACAATCATATTAATTAACGAAGGGGCTAAATAAACCTCATATAATACGCTGAATAAAAGTATAATCAAGGAAAATCCAATTATAAATAAATATCTATTAAAAATACCTTTAAAATTAAAATTTTTCTTTTTAGTAAAACTACTTATCAATCTATAAGATAAAACTAAAGCATATGAAGAAATTAATAAATAAATCATTAAATTAATTATATGATGTGGAACTACGTATGCTAAAGCGATTAAAATACCTTTAAAATTAAAATTAATAATAATACTAGCTACCGAAAATCCTAAAGAAAACGCTTTAATAAATAAAAATAATAAAATCAAAGCAAAACCAATAACTGATATACCTAAAATCCAAATTAAAATAGCTAATCCTAAAGTAAAAATCAAAGTATTAATAAGTGTTCCATTATAATTTAAATTATTACTATTTAAATTATTTAAAAAACTATTCAAATAGTCACTTACCATTATTTTATCTGAATCATTTAAAACCGTCACAAAAATACTCCCAGAAGCCACTCCAACAGCCACTATTACAACTAAAAAAACAAATAAATTTTTATTAATGCGAATATTACTTTTTAACTTGTCCATATATTTTTTCATATTGATCCCTCATCAAATTATACTCATTTAATTAAAAAATATTCCAAAAGATTTAAAAATAGTATATAATGATTAAGAGGTGATAACGTTGAATCCTAAAGTACAAAAAATTGCTGTATGGGTTATGCTTATTGGTATAATAGCATTCTTTATAGCTGGCTTATTTGTTTATGTATAAAAAGCGTTTACTTATAATTTAAGTAGACGCTTTAAAATTGTACACAATCGTTAATAATATAATTAATAATTTTTTTATTTGTATTTTGAGTATAATGGAGTCCATCATTGGTTTCAAACTTCAAATTATTATAAGCATTGCAATAATACAAATTTTCTGCATCACTAGCCTTTAATTCCTTTTGAATTGTTTGATTAAATAATTTTATTTTTTTATTAGTTCGTTTATTTCCCGGTTCAATTTTATTTAATTTCTTTTCAATTATTGGATTAACAGACATTAAATATATTTTTGCATCAAAATATTCATTTGCTAGTTTACTGTATACTTCAAAATAGTCTTCAGCTATTTCTTTTCCTTTTAAATCACTATTTAAATCATTAACCCCCATATTCACAACAATATAATATTTATAATCTTTATTTTCTAAAATTTTTTTAACTTGAGGTATTGCCGTTTTCTTTAACCAATCTATTCTCATACCACTTTTTGCGACAAATTCCAAATTAAATGGCAAAACAATTTCTTTATCATTTTTAATAAATTCCATCCTAGAATCCCCAACAATAATTATCTTAGAGTTTTTTAAATTATCTATCATTTTAAACATATTATTTTCCGATTTAGCATAAACATTGGCAACATATCTTGTAGAACATCCTTCAAATTCATTCATATTCAAACTCCAAACAAACAAAAAAACAAAAAAACCAACAAAAATTCCAAAAGAAAAAATTGTTGTAAACATTTTAAAATTGCTATTTTTAAATT
>CALVII010000009.1 GCA_944329465.1 uncultured Bacilli bacterium
ACTATGTTTCACGTGAAACATTTTGTGGTTTTTCTATACTTTATTTATTCATTATTCTTTATTTTGTTTCTTTACTATGTTTCACGTGAAACATTTTGTGGTTTTTCTATACTTTATTTATTCATTATTCTTTATTTTGTTTCTTTACTAAAAAAGAACGAAATTGATTCGTTCTTAAATATGTGGTATTAATTTTCTGAATCGTTTTCTTCGGCCGTTTCTTTATCAAGCAGTGCAATACTACTTACTTTTTGATTTTCTTTTAAATTTATTAATCTTACACCTTGAGCAACTCTTCCAGTTGTAGATATTTGTTCTACAGATAGTCTAATAATAATACCACTATTGGTAATTATCATTAAATCTTCATTACCATTTACTATTTTAAATGATATAATATTACCATTTTTTTCTGTCACATTTAAGGCTTTTACACCTTTACTTCCACGGTGTGTCATTCTATATTCATTAATGTTTGTGCGTTTTCCATAGCCTTTTTCAGTTACAACAAGAATTTGTTCATCAGTTTTAGCTATTTCACAACCAACACATTTACCAGCACCAAGTTCTATTCCTTTAACACCTGCGGCAGTTCTACCCATTATTCTTATTTCTTGTTCATTAAATCTAATCATACGACCATTTGAAGCAGCAATTACTATTTCGTTTTCCCCAGTTGTCTTTTTAACTGATATTAGTTGATCATTTTCTTTTAATGAAATGGCAATTTTTCCACTATTTCTAATATTTTCGAATTCTGAAATAGCCGTTCTTTTAATTAATCCGTTTTGTGTACAAAATACAATATTTTTACACTCTTCATTTTGGTCAATTTTTAACATGGCTGTTACTTCTTCCTCTTTATCAAATGGCAATAAATTAACTATTGGTATACCTTTTGACTGCCTACTGTATTGTGGAACTTCATAACCTTTAACTCTATATGCTTTACCTTTGTTTGTAAAGAACATTAAGTAATCATGAGTGGTCATTGAAATTAATTTTTCTACAAAATCATTTTCGTTAGTAGTCATACCTTTTATTCCAACACCACCACGATTTTGAGTTTTATAAGTTTCACTAGTCATACGTTTAATATAACCTTTATTTGTTAAGGTTACAACGATGTTTTCCACAGGTATAAGAGATTCGTCTTCAATGTAATCAATTGCAGTCATATCGATATTTGTTCGTCTCTCATCACCATATTTGTTTTTAATTTCTAACATTTCAGCTTTGATTATTTCTAATACTTTAGCTTCTGATGCGAGAATTTCTTTATAGTATTTAATTTTCTCTAATAAGTCATTTAATTCAGCTTCTATTTTATCTCTTTCTAAGCCGGTTAAACGACGTAATTTTAATTCTAAAATAGCTTCAGCTTGGATTTCTGTTAATTTATATTTAGAAATTAATTTTGTTTTAGCTTCAGTATCGGTTTGAGCTTCTTTTATTATTTGAATAAAATCATCGATATTATCAAGAGCTATCTTATATCCTTCTAAAATATGAACTCTTTTTTCTGCCTTTTCTAAATCAAATTTAGTTCTTCTAATAATTACTTCTTTTTGATAATCCACATATTTAGAAATAATATCTTTTAAACCTAAGGTTCTTGGAGTATTATTATCAAGCATTAGTAAAATGATTCCATAAGTTGTTTGAAATTGTGTATGTTTGTATAAATTATTTAAAACAACTTGTGGGTTGGCATCTTTTTTCAAAGTAATTGTTATTTTTATTCCGTCTTTTAAATCTGTATGGTAGTCTGATATACCGTCAATTACTTTAGTGTGAACTAATTCAGCTACTTTATTTTTTAATTCTGAAGTGTTTACACCATAAGGTACTTCGTCTATTACAATATAATGACGACCATTTTTTTCTTCAATGGTGGCTTTACTTCTAATTGTAATAGTTCCACGGCCAGTTTCATAGGCTTTTTTTATTCCACTATTTCCAAGAATAGTCGCACCTGTAGGAAAATCTGGACCTTTGATATATTGCATTAAACCATCGGTATCTATATCTGGATTATCAATGTAGGCAATACATCCATCAATTACTTCACCTAAGTTATGTGGGGGAATATTAGTTGCCATACCTACAGCTATACCCATTGTTCCATTTACTAATATATTTGGAAAACGTGAAGGTAAGACAACAGGCTCTTTTCTTGTTTCATCATAGTTTGTAGTAAAATCAACAGTATTTTTATTAATATCTCTTAATAATTCAAGGGAAATTTTGGCTAATCTTGATTCTGTATAACGCATAGCTGCAGCACCATAACCTTCGATATTACCAAAGTTTCCATGACCATCAATTAGGGGATATCTATAACTAAAATCTTGAGCCATTCTAACCATGGCTTCATAGATACTTGAATCACCGTGTGGGTGATAATTACCCATAACTTCTCCGACAGTTTTCGCACTTTTTTTATGCGGTTTATCTGGAGTGTATCCTGATTCAAACATCGAATATAAAATACGACGATGTACAGGTTTTAAACCATCTCTTAAGTCGGGTAGGGCACGTGATTTAATAACACTCATTGAATATTCTATAAAAGAACTTTCAATTTCATTTACTATGTTGTTTTCTTGTAATCTATCTCTTGTATGATCCATGTTTTACCTCCTTATACATCTATTGTTTCAGCATATGTAGCGTTTTCTTCAATGAATTTTCTTCTTGGTTCAACTTCTTCTCCCATTAATTTAGAAAATGCTTCATCTGCTGATATGACATCGTCTAATGTTATTTTTCTAAGTACACGTTTATTTATATCCATTGTCGTTTCATTTAGTTCTTCCGCATCCATTTCACCTAAACCTTTCATACGAGTAATTTCGTATTTCGTATTAGGATTTAAAGAAGCAAGATAATTATCTCTTTCTTCTTCATTTAAAACATATTTAATAGTTTTTCCGTGCTTAATACAGAAAAGTGGAGGCTGAGCAGCATAAACATGTCCAGCTTCAATAATTGGTCTAAAGAAACGATAGAATAAGGTAAGTAACAATACTCTAATATGTGAACCATCCACATCGGCATCGGTCATTATAACTATTTTATGATATCTTAGTTTTTTTAAATCAAATTCTTGACCAATTCCTGTACCAAAAGCAGTTATTATTGTTCTAATTTCTTCATTGGATAAAGCTCTATCTAGTCTAGCTTTTTCTACATTTAAGATTTTTCCTCTCAAAGGTAAGATGGCTTGTGTCATAGAATCTCTTCCTTTAATGGCAGAACCACCAGCTGAATCTCCCTCGACAAGGAATATTTCACATTTTGATGGATCTTTATCTTTACAATCTACTAGTTTTCCACCAAAGTTAATGACATCTAAATCGCTTTTTCTTCTAGTTAATTCCCTAGCTTTTTTAGCGGCTACTCTAGCACGGGCGGCAGTCATACTTTTTTCCACAATAATTTTAGCTTCTTCGGGATTTTCTAATAAATATCTTTCAAAGCCATCAGAAAAGACTTTATCAGCCAATTTCCTAACTTCGGAATTACCTAAACGCCCTTTAGTTTGGCCTTCAAATTGAGGATTTGGATGTTTACATGAAACTATCATAGTTAATCCTTCTTTAACATCATCACCATTTAACGATTCGTCCTTTTCTTTTAACATGCCTGTTTTTCTAGCATAGTTATTAATAACTCTAGTTAAAGCTCTTCTAACACCTTCTTCATGAGTTCCACCATCGTGAGTGTTGATGTTGTTGACGAAAGAGTAAATATTACTTTTATAATCTTTGGTATATTGCATAGCAACTTCGAAGAAAACACCTTCGTCTTCACCTTCTAAATGAATAATATCGTTTTGAATTGGTGTTTTATTTTTATTTAAGTATTTTACATATTCACTGATGCCACCTTCATAATGGAAGGTTTCGCCTGTTGTATCTTCTTCATCACGATCATCTCTTAAAGTTAATTTTAGGCCTTTATTTAAGAAAGCTAGTTCTCTTGTTCTTACTTTTAATGTTTCAAAGTCAAATATATCTGTATCAAATATTTCGGCATCTGGTTTAAAGGTTACTGTTGTTCCTGTTCTATTTGGATCACATTCACCAATTACACTTAATTTTTGATCAATATGGCCACCATCTTTAAATTTAGCTTCATATATTTTACCTTCATGATAAACTGTAACATTAGTCCAGCTTGATAAAGCATTTACGACAGAAGCACCTACACCGTGGAGTCCACCAGAAACCTTATATCCACCACCACCAAATTTACCACCGGCATGAAGAACTGTATAAACTGTTTCAACAGTTGATAGTCCTGTTTTAGGATGAATTCCCACAGGAATTCCACGGCCATTATCTTTTACCGTTATAGAATTTCCTTTATTTATGACTATTTCAATGGCATTACAATAACCAGCAAGAGCTTCGTCAATACTATTATCAACTATTTCCCATACTAAATGATGTAGGCCTTTAACATCGGTTGTTCCTATATACATTCCTGGCCTTTTTCTTACAGCTTCTAGACCTTCTAGGACTTGAATATCGGATACGTCATAGTGCGGTTCTTTTTCGTTCATTTTTCCACCTCTATTTCATTTATTTGTCCATTTTCAATATGGATAAGTTTTGCTTGGTTTAGGAGTTTTTTATCAATACTATCTAAGTCAGTTGTCGTTATTATTACTTGCATATCACCTTTAATATGTTTTAATAAATTATTTTTCTTTGTATTATCCAAATCGCTAAAGACATCATCTAATAAGATAATGGGACTTGTCTTTTTAAAATTTTTAAAAACTTCTATCTCAGATAGTTTTAAGGCTATTACAGCCATTTTTTGCTGTCCCTGAGAGCCAAATTCTCTTAGGTTGTTATTTTCTATGTTGAAAGAAAAATCGTCTCTATGAGGACCATATAATGTCGATTTAAGGTGCATCTCTTTTTCTAAATGATTATTATAAGCGTCGTGTAAGGCTTTTTTTAAAGTTTCTTTATCAAAACTTTCAATTTCTATAGAAGGATGATATTTGATATTAAAACCTTTAATAGCAGCAATTTTCTCATAAATAGGGGGACAAATTTTATTTAATTTTTCCACAAATTTATTACGCATTTGATAAATAAAAATACTTTTATTTACTAAATAATCATTTAAAGATTGCATATAATTTAAATCGATAGGAACATTTGGATTTAGTTCTTTTAAATATTCATTACGAAGTTTTAAAAGTTTATTAAAATCTGCTAAAGCACTATAATAATTAATAGATAATTGAGATAATTCTAAATTAAAGTATTTACGTCTTTCTAGAGGACTACCTTTAATCAAATCTAAATCTTCAGAAGAAAAAATTATGACATTCATCTTTTCTATGTAGTCTGTGAATTTGCTTACGACTTTGTCATCAATTTTTACTTGTTTTTTTGATTTTGTGAGGTTAATTTCCAAATTATATGATATATCTTTTATTAATTTACCTTTTATTTTGGCTTTTTCTTCACCTGATTTAATTAAATTATCTGAGGTAAATGATCTATGGGAATTCGTACTTCCTAATATATAAATACTTTCTAATAAATTTGTTTTTCCTTGACCATTTTTTCCATAAATAATATTTAATTTATCATTTAAATCTAATTTCAAAGATGTATAATTTCGAAAATTTTGGATATCAAGTGTTTTTATTATCATGTTTACCTCACTACCTATTTTTAAGGATTGTTTTTTTGATTTATAGTGTTTCACATACTCCTATACCTCATAATCATTATACCACAAAATGGGCTTAAAAACGCAAAAATAGGCGAAATAAAGCCTATTTTAGGGTAAAAATTAGCAATTTTTTCTACTTTTTAAAATTAATAGTAATTTTGTGGCTCTTAAAACTTGATTTTCAAATGATTCATATGATATTTTAAGTTCAATTTTTTGATTATTATTGAATTTAACAATAGTACCATCTTGAGATTTTTGATAATCTGAAATGTTATTTAAAGATATCCACGCACAATTTGGATTTTCAAAAGAAGAACTAGGAAAAAAAATTAATTCTTTTGATTCTTCAATAATTATAGGTAATTTATATTTACTACCTAGTGCATATTTAGATCCTTTTAATCTTCCTTCAAAAGAACTACCATAGTAAGCACAGTTGTATTTTATTACTTTACTTACTGGTATAGGAATTATAAAACTTTTTTCTTTTTCAACTATTGCTGTGGATAAATTTGAATTTGGCACAAGTGCACATGTTTCACTATTAATTTCATATATATCTTTTAACATAAACCCTCCTTGTCATTAAAAAACGACATCTTTCTTATACTCATAAGTGAGATCGATTTTTGTTTTATTTTGTCGAAAAACAAAAAAAAAGAACATTTTAATAAGTTCTTATAGGTAATATTAATTGAATTAAGTCATCACTTTCGACATTTTTTAAAATTATTGGTTTTATTTCACCATTGAACATTAGTTCTATTTCTTCGGATTCTAATGATTTTACAGCTTCCATCATATACTTAGAATTAAAAGCTATTTTTATTTCGTTAGAGTTATTTTTTTCCACAGTAATTTTTTCTTCAACGTTTCCAATTTCTGGAATATTAGAAGAAATGATAGCTATATCATTATTTGTTTCAAATTTAATGGTATTTTTATCACTTTCATTGGTTAAAAGGGAAGCACGATCAATAGCATTATATAGATTATCATATTTAACTTTCAAAATTAATTCATAAGTACTTGGTATTAATTTTGAAGTATCTGGATATGTACCACTAATTAATCTTGTCATCATTATAATAGAAGCAAATTTGAAGACTACTTTATTGGCAAATATATGCATTTCTAAGCTTTCTTCGTCATCATTCATTAATTTGACTAATTCATTTAGGTTTTTTGTAGGAATAATGATATTAGAGTTTTCCACAGCATTACTTTCTAACGTAATTTTTTTAACAGCTAATCTATATGAATCAGTAGCAGTACATTCTAAGGTATTATCTTTTATTTTAAAGTTAATACCAGTTAAAACAGGTCTTGTTTCGCTTAATGATGTAGCAAATGAAGTTTGATTTATGATTGTTTTAAAAAGTTTTTGATTTAAAATTATTGGATTTTGATTAAATTCTAATTCTAAATCAGGAAATTCATTTACATTACTACAATTTAAAGTAAATGAGGAATTTTGAGTAGTTATATATAGTTTAGAGTCAATTACTTCTTCCAAATTAATTATTTCATTAGGTAATTTTCTAATTATTTCATATATATATCTTCCTGATACAACTATTTCACCTGTTGTGTCTATTTTATTTATATTTTTTTTATCTATAAAAGTTTTTATAGATATTTCTCCATCAGTACTCATTAAATATAAACCTTTGTCAGTAAGTTCAAATTTAATACAATTTAAAATAGGTCTTAAGTTTTTTGTTGATATTCCTCTTATAACGTAATTTAAATGTTCTAAAAGTATATTTTGTTTAATTTCTAATTTCATATTAAAATCACTCCTTTATTTTTATTAATTAATTATTATTTTTTATTATTGATGTGGATAAGTGTGGATAAGTATTACTTTACACTGTAAATAAAAGGATTTGACAGTGTTGATAACATGTGGATAATTATGAATTTTTTTTTCTTTTCCACTATTTTATTTGATTAATTATTTTGGAAATTTCAACTTCGAGATTTTTATCTTTTTTAAGTTCTCTTTTTATTTTGGCAACTGAATGCATTACAGTTGTGTGATCTTTACCTCCAAATTCACTTCCTATTTTTGGTAAAGATTCTTTTAAATGAACTCTACATATATACATGCCTATTTGTCTTGGAACAGATATTTTTGAAAGTCTTTTTTTGGATTTTATATCTTCAACTGTAATGTTATAGTTATTTGCCACAAGCTGAATTACTTGATCTATCTTGTTTCTTGATATGATATTTTTTCCGATATAATCTTTTAAAGCTTCTACGGCAAGTTCTAAGGTTATTTCTGAACCATTCATTATGGTCGCATAAGCAAAAACCCTAGTTAAAGCTCCTTCTAATTTTCTAATATCGGTTGTACAGTTGCTTACAATATATTCTTTCACTTCTTCTGGAACATAACTTCCGATGCCCTGAGCTTCAATTTTTTTATTTAATATTGCCATTCTTAATTCAAAGTCAGGCGGCAAAATATCAATGGTTAATCCCCAATTAAATCTTGTTCTAAGTCTTTCTTCTAGTTTTTTTAAATCGTCAGGTGAGCGATCAGAAGAAATAATTATTTGTTTGTTTTTTGTATGTAGCTCGTTAAATGTGTTGAAAAATTCTTGTTGTGTTTTACTAGCTATTTCCAAATATTGAATGTCATCTATCATTAATACATCAATATCGCGATATTTTCTTTTAAAGTTATCTACAGCTTTAAAATTACTAGTTTCGTTTTTTCTATATATATTGAGAAAATCGTCAACAAATTTTTCACTTGTGACATATAGGACTTTTTTATTAGATGTCGCGATAATATAATTTCCTATTGCATGCATTAAATGAGTTTTTCCTAAACCGCTATTTCCATATATAAATAATGGATTATACATAGCTCCTGGTTTTTCTGCAACAGCAAGTCCAATGGCTTTGGCAAATTTATTACTTTCACCAGAAATAAAATTATCAAAGGTGTATTTACTATCTAGTCCACTTTCAAATATAGCTTCAGTATTTTCTAGTTCTTTTGTTTGTGATTCCTCTTTAATAATTTCGTCAGGTGTAACATATTTAAATTTGAAGATAGAACCAGTAACTTCCATAAATGTTTCTTTAATTATTTCTCCATAGTTTTCTGAAAGATGTTTTTTATGAACATCTAGTGGGACTTCAACTATGGCATATTCATTGTTTAAATCTATTAATTTTGTATCTTGAAACCATGTTTGATAAAGAACAGGTTTTAATTTAATTTCAATTTTAGATAAAAAAACGGACCAAATATTTTCTAAATCCATACTACTACCCCCATAGTCACAAATAATCTATATACATTTTACAATAAATTTACGTTTTTTTCTATAAAAACTGTGGAAAAAACAAAAAAAGTTATTAACATGTTTGTTTTTGTCGAAATATAATGATTTTTGTCATGTTTCCACATAAATTGTGGATAATTATTTTTACACATTTGTGAATAAATTATTCTTTTATACATATGTTGAAAAATAGAAGAAAAGGTTTATAATATATGATATTTATATGTGGAAAGAAAAAAATAAATAAGTTAAAATTTTTTTGCTGTGGAAAAATTATACATTGATTTTTTTTCTTGTTTTTGATATAATGTGAACAATTTTTTTATAAAAATTTTGTTATTAATTGACAAAAGTTGCTTTTATCTATATAATTTATTAAGCAATGTGAATTTATTTAGGAGGTGTAATAGATGTCTAAAAGAACTTTTCAACCGAATACTCGTAAAAGAAGTAAGAAAATGGGATTTTTTGCGCGAATGGAAGCAGGAATAGTAAGTAGAAGAAGAAAAAAAGGCCGCAAGGTATTATCTCATTAATTTGCCACTGCTGGCGGGCAGTGGTTTTATTAATATTTTGGTGAAGATAATGAAAAAAATAAATATAGTTAAAGAAAATCGAGATTATAACCTAATTATTAAAAAAAATAAACCTTTTAAATATAAGGATTTTATTATATATATAGATAAAAGAGAATCTTCTATTTATAGATTTGGTTTTTCGGTGGGTAAAAAGGTTGGTAATGCGGTTATGAGAAACCGTATAAAAAGACAGTTAAAAGCAATAGTTTCACAAAATGTCTATCAAAATGATTTTGATTGTATTATAATAGTTGGTAAAGGCATTATAAATAGAAGTTTTAAGGAAATGAAGGATAATTTGAACTTTGCTTTTGATAAATTAAAAATAGTAAAGGAGCGGAAAGATGCGTAAAAAAATATGCTTGATTGTATTAATAGGAATAGTTTCGCTTTCACTTACTGGATGTACTGAATATGTTAAAGATAAAGACGGAAATCTAGTAAAAGAGACTACTACTGGCCAGACACTTGCTTCAAATATACTTTGTAAACCAACAAATAAAGATGTTATTAAAACATATAATAAAAATAAGGTTGATATTGAAGATTTACCAAAATGTGAAAATTTTACTCCAGCATCTGGTGAGTATGGTGGAATTTGGGAAACGATATTTATTAAACCTTTAAGTTGGTTTATTATTAAGGTAGGAGAGATAGTTAGTAATTATGGTATAGCTATTATCTTAGTTACTATAATTATTCGTTTAATTATTTTTCCAATAAGTAAAAAATCAGCTTTACAATCTGAAAATATGAAATTTGCTCAAAAAGATTTAGAAAAATTAGAGCGAAAATATAGAAGAAGAGATAGTCAAGAAGATCAAATGATGAAAGCTCAAGAAATGATGGGAATATATAGAAAATATGATATTAATCCTATGTCTGGTTGTTTATTTGCATTTATTCAAATGCCATTATTCTTTGCATTTTTGGAAAGTTTAAATAGATTGCCGATTATTTTTGAGGGTAAATTTTTAGGTTTTCATTTGGGTATGAGTCCTTTTGTTAAATTATTTGGAGGAAATTTTGATTTT
Organism: uncultured Bacilli bacterium; assembly: GCA_944329465.1. Taxonomy (GTDB): domain Bacteria; phylum Bacillota_I; class Bacilli_A; order RF39; family UBA660; genus Coprosoma. The sequence goes on from CALVII010000009.1 coordinate 10,627, forward strand.
TCAGTTTTTGTACAAAGTTTTACTAATGGAGGTTTTATTTACCTATTACTTCCTATATTAGTTGGACTTACAACATTTTTCTCATTTAAATTAAATTCTGGTGTTAGTAGCGGAAGCGAAGAGCAAAGACACCAAATGAAAATAATGATGAATGTAATGCTTGTATTTATTGTAATTACTTCATTTACGATGCCAACAAGTATTATTATATATTGGATAACAGGTAGTTTATTTACCATTATTCAAGCGGAAGTGATTAGGAGGATGAAGGAAAATGTTAGAGGTAGTAAAAAACGAAGCAAAAAACCAAGAAGAAGCGTTAACTAAATGTTTGGAAGAGCTCAATGTTAATTCTAATGAAGTGTACTTTTATATAGAAGAGAGTGCTTCTGGACTTTTTGGAAAGAAAAAGTATATGGCATATGTGGTAACAAAATATGATGTAAAAGAGTATGTTAAGAAGTTTTTAAATGATTTAGCTAGTAATATGAATACTTCATTTAATGTAGAAGTTAATGAAAAAGATGGAGTTATTTCAGCTGTTATTGTTACTGATGATAGTTCTATAATGATTGGTAAGGAAGGTAAGAATTTAAATGCGATTCAAACTATTTTGAGGCAGTCTTTAAGAAAATATGGAAATTTCGATATTAAAGTAAATTTAGATATTTCTGGGTATAAAGCTAAAAGAGAGAAGAATATTGAAAGAGAAGTTAGAAAAATAGCAAAAGAAGTTTTAAAAACTAAAGTGGAAGCTAAATTAGATCCAATGAATTCTTATGAAAGAAGAATTGTTCATACGATAATTGCTGATTATGATGGTTTAGCTACTCAAAGTGAGGGCGAAGCTCCTAATAGATATGTGGTTATTAAGATTAAGGAAGATTAAATTCTTTCTTTTTTTGTTTAAAAAGACTTAGATATCTTTTCTATCTAATTCTTTTAAAGTAAATGTTTCTCCAGTTATATTATTTTTAAAATATATAGTATAATCACATATATTGGCTATTTTTTCAATGGTTTCAAAATTTATATCAGTTGTTTCTGTTTCATATCTTGATAAAGTGTTTTGTTTTGTATTTATTAATTTAGCTATTTCGGTTTGATTTAATTTCTTACTATTTCTCATTAATTTTAAGGCTTTTCCGATCATTGTAATCACCAATTAGATTATCCAACAATTGGATATGGTTGTCTTGACATATCCAATAACAGGATATATAATTTTTATAGTATGTATCCTAAAATTGGATAATAAAGGAGAATATATGAGAAGAGTAGGAAGATATCAAAGAAAAAAGCAAAGAAAATTATTGATAATAAGTAGTTTATCATTACTTTTATTTTTATGTGTAGGGTATGCGGCTTTTAGTACATCTTTAAGTTTGAAGGCAAAAGGTAATATCAAACATAAAAAAGCTTATGATATATTATTAGAAAATGTTGTGGAAAATGGCGAAGGTCTTTATGATGATATATACGAAGAAAATCATTATGTATTTAAAGGAGCTAATCCAAATAACTATATAGAATTTAATGGAGAACTATGGAGAATTATAAGTGTAGAAAAAGATGAAACTTTAAAAATAATTCGAAATGAAAGTATAGGTGAAATGCCTTATGATGCGGCTGGTTCAAGGAGTTCTTTAACTAATACAGGAACATATTGTACATCAGATAATGGATGTAATGCTTATGGTGTTACAAATGATTTTGGTGGCATGGGAACAGTCTTAAAAGATTCTACTTTAAATACATATTTAAATGGTGAATATTATAATAAATTATCAAATGAAGCAAAATCTTATATAATTGAACATGATTTTGAAAATGGAAATTGTGGTGGGGCAGGTAGTTTAGAAAATAAAATTTATATAGATGAAGCACATAATTTAGAAAAGAAGATTATTTGGCATGGCAAAATAGGACTTATGAATTTAACTGATTTTTTAAGGAGCACCTTAAATACTTCTTGTGATTCGATTTATTCAGGATGGCATGATGGTAATCCATGTCATGTTGATAATTATTTATATAAAGATGGTGAAATCATTTCAACAATGAGTAGTTCTGATACATTACCGAATTATTTGTGGTCGGTTAATAACATTTTAAATACTGGTGGTATATGTGCGGCAGGAAATAATTGTGGGTATACAGATATAAATCAGAATGTATATCCGGTTGTATATTTAAAGGATAATATTTATTTAACTGGTGATGGTACAAAAAGTAATCCTTATCAGATCCATGATATTTTGTCATAAAAGTGTTAAGAAGAATAATTTCTTCTTTTTCTTTGTTTAAATACGTTTAGTGATGTGTTATTATTTATAATAGAGGTGGGTTATGAAAAAAGGTTTTAACAATAAAAAATATGTAGAAATTCAAAGTAATAAAATCCAAGAAAAAATAAATAAGTTTGATAAATTATATTTAGAATTTGGTGGTAAGTTATTTGACGATTACCACGCATCTAGAGTTTTACCTGGGTTTGAACCTGATTCTAAAATTAAAATGTTACTTGAGCTAAAAAAAATAACTGAAATAATTATTTGTATTAATGCTAAAGACATCGAAAGAAAGAAGATACGAGCGGATTATGGTATTACTTATGATATGGAGGTTTTAAGATTAATAGATGAATTTCAAAATTTAGGTTTATCTATTAATAGTGTGGTTATTACTTTATATACTGGTAAAGAAAGTAGTAAGAAGTTTATTAATCAGTTAGAAAAAAGAAATATTAAAACTTATGTGCATACACCTACTAAAGGTTATCCAACTGATGTGGATGTAATTGTTTCTGACGAAGGTTATGGGGCAAATCCTTATATTGAGACTACTAAAAAGTTAGTTGTGGTGACGGCTCCCGGACCATCTAGTGGTAAGTTAGCTACTTGTTTATCTCAACTTTATCACGAATATAAAAGAGGTGTTAAAGCGGGATATGCAAAATATGAAACTTTTCCTGTTTGGAATTTACCTTTAAAACATCCAGTTAATGTAGCTTATGAAGCGGCTACTGCTGATTTAAAGGATGTTAATATGATAGATTCATTTCATTTAGAAAAATATGGTATTACTTCTGTTAATTACAATCGTGATTTAGCTGTTTTTCCTGTTTTAAAAGCTATACTTCATAAAATTACTGGTGAAGATATATATTATTCTCCTACTGATATGGGTGTTAATATGATAGGTTCTTGTATTGACGATGATGAGGCCATATGCGCGGCTAGTAGGCAGGAGATTATTAGAAGATATTATAAGGCTTTATGTGATTATAAAACTGGTGATGCTGATGAAGAAGTTTATAAAAGAATTAAAGTTTTAATGAATGAACTTGAAATTGATCCTTTAAAAGAAAGAAAAGTAATTGATGTTGCTAGAGATAAAAGTAGTAATGAAGATTTACCTGTTATTGCTATGGAACTAGCTAATGGTAAGATAATTACTGGTAAAAAAACAGAAATTTTAAGTCCAGCTAGTAGTTTAATTTTAAATGCAGTTAAAGAATTGACTAATATTCCTGATGATGTTGATTTACTTTCTAAATCTGTTTTAGAACCTATTTTAAAACTTAAACCTTTAGGTAATCATACATCTAACTCTTTAAATTTGGAAGAAGTTTTAATTGCTCTCAGTATTTGTTCGGCTACTAATCCTATTGTTAAAAGGGCTTTAAAAAATTTGAGTAAGTTATCGGGATTAGAAGCTCATGCATCTTTTATGGTTTATAATGGTGATTTAAATACTTTAAAAAGGCTTAATATTAATTTAACTTGTGATCCTATATTTTATTCTAATAATTTATTTATGAGTGAATAAGACGGTAATTTGTTTATCGTTTTATTTGTGTTATAATATTTGAGAAGAAAAGGAGCTTGGTTTTAATATGCGAAAGAAAGATATAACTAAAGAAATTATTAATGATGAAGAATTTTTAAATATTGTTGCTCCTATTTTAGGTTCTAAGGAATTTCAAAAACGAAAAGAATGGATACATCATGAAAATTGTTCACTTTATGAACATTGTTTGGTGGTATCTTATTTATCTTATAGAATATGCAAAAAAAGAAAATGGAATTATCATGATGCGGCTATTGGTGGAATACTTCATGATTTTTATAAAGAACCATGGCAAGATCATATATATGATAAAGTACCTTTTTTTAAGAAACATGGTTTTGTTCATGCACATGAAGCAATGGAGAATGCTTATAAATATTTTCCAGAATTTATGAATGATAGAATTTGTAATATAATTGAAAGACATATGTTTCCACTTAATATTATACCTCCTAAATATAAAGAGGGTTGGGTGGTTACTTATGCGGATAAAAGGCTTTCAATGGATGTTGTTGTTAATATTAAGGCTTTACCTAAATATTTAGGGTTAGCTAGAATTTTTTATAAGATAAAAAGAATTTTTAGAAGGTGATTTGATGGAAGATACGATTGTGGCTATTTCAACGGCTCAAGGTGTTGGTGCTATTTCGATTATTAGAGTTAGTGGAAAAGATGCGATTAAAATTGTGTGCAAGATTTTTTCTAATAAAAATTTTTTTAATGCACCTAGTCATACTATTCATTATGGTTATATAATGGATGGTAATGAAAAAATAGATGAGGTTTTAGTTAGTCTTATGAGAGCACCTAAAACTTTTACTAAGGAAGATGTGGTAGAAATTAATGCACACGGTTCTATTATGACTACTGATAAAATTTTAGAGGTTTTACTTATTAATGGGTGTAGGTTAGCCGAACCTGGAGAGTTTACGAAAAGAGCTTTTTTAAATGGAAGAATCGATTTAACAGAAGCTGAGGGGATTATGAATTTAATTAATTCTAAAACTGATATTTCCCGGAAAATAGCTTTGAATCAGGTTGGTGGTAAGGTTTCTTCAATGATTCATGATTTAAGGGATGATTTAGCTAGTATAATTGCGAATATCGAGGTTAATATTGATTATCCTGAATATGAGGATATAGAAGAAATGACGATAGATAAGATTAATTCTAATTTAAGTGAACTTGAAGATAAGATTGATAAAATTTTAAAGGAAAGTAAAAACGGTGAAATTTTAACTAATGGTATTAAGACAGTTATTGTTGGGAAACCTAATGTAGGTAAAAGTAGTTTACTTAATAGATTAATTGGTGAAGAAAAAGCGATTGTTACTGATATTAGGGGAACTACGCGTGATAGTGTAGAAGCTAATTTGAAATTAGATAATTTGATTTTGAATTTAATTGATACAGCTGGTATTAGAGAAACCGATGATGTAGTTGAAAGTATTGGTGTTGATAAAAGTATTAAATTGATTGATCAAGCAGATTTAATTTTATTTGTTGTTAATTATAATGAAAGATTAAGTGAAGAAGATTTAATTATTTTGAATAAACTAAAAGGTAAAAATTATATTACTGTGGTTAATAAGTGTGATTTGGATAAAAAAATAGATGACGAAAAATTAGAAAATGTAATATATATTAGTGCATTAAAAGATAATAATATCGATAAAATAGGTGATAGAATTAAGCAGATGTTTAATTTAGAGAAGATAGAAACTACAGATTTAACTTATTTAACTAGTGCGAGAAGTGGTGCTATACTTAGAAAAGTACTTGATAGTGTTAAAGAAGTTAGAAAAGGTATAAAAAATAATTATCCAATTGATATGGTTGAAATTGATTTAAAAGATATATGGAATTTACTTGGTGAGATAATTGGCGAAAGTTATGATGAAGAATTATTAGATAATTTATTTAGTAGATTTTGTGTTGGTAAATAAAAAAATATATACTTTGTAATTTGGATTATATTGTAATTAAATAATTATGTTAGTTTAATTGACTAACTTTTTTTCTTGTTGTAAAATTATTTCTAGTATTTGGTGGTGATTTAATGAATTATGAAGTTATAGTTGTAGGTGGTGGTCATGCTGGTTGTGAAGCTGCTTTGGCTACTGCACGAATGGGACATAAGACATTACTTGTGACTGGAAATATTAATAATATTGCTGATATGCCTTGTAATCCATCAATTGGTGGAAGTGCGAAGGGTATTGTTGTTAGAGAAATAGATGCTTTAGGCGGTGAAATGGGAAATAATGCTGACAAAAGTTTACTACAAATTAAAATGCTTAATACGGCTAAAGGTCCGGCAGTTAGATCTTTGAGAGCTCAAGCTGATAAAATTATTTATCCTAAAAATATGATTAATACTTTGAATAATACTGATAATTTAGATATTAAAGAAGCATTAGTTAAAGATGTTATTACCTCTAATAATAAAGTTAATGGGGTTTTACTTGAAAATGGTGAAGAGATTAATTCTAAAATTGTTATTTTAACTACAGGTACTTATATGAATGCGGATATAATGATTGGTGATACTAGACATAGGGAGGGTCCTCATGGTGAAAGGCCATCTAATTATTTAAGCGATAATTTAGCTAAAAAAGGTTTTAAAATTAAAAGATTAAAAACTGGTACACCACCTAGAATAGATAAGGATTCTATTGATTTTTCTAAAGCTAAAAAAGAAGATGGTGATAAGGTTTTTCATACTTTTAGTTTTGATAATGATCCAATGTATGATATTGATAAACAGGTACCTTGCTTTTTAATTTATACTAATGATGAGACTCATAAAATAATTAGAGATAACTTAAATAAATCTAGTATGTATGGTGGCCTTTTAGATATTAAAGGTGTTGGGCCTAGATATTGTCCTTCTATCGAGGATAAGATAGTTAGATTTAGTGATAAGGAAAGGCATCAATTATTTTTAGAACCTGAAAGTTTATATTATGACGATATTTATTTGCAAGGTTTTTCAACTAGTATGCCTTATGATGTTCAAGAAAAGATGGTGCATTCTTTATCTGGTTTGGAAAATGCGAAAATATTAAAATATGCATATGCGATTGAATATGATGCAATTGTTCCAACACAACTTAAGTTTAATTTGGAAACTAAATTAATTGAAAATTTATTTACTGCTGGACAGATTAATGGAACTAGTGGTTATGAAGAGGCGGCTTGTCAAGGTTTAATGGCTGGTATTAATGCTTCTTTGAAGTTAGAAGGAAAGGATCCTTTTATTTTGAGAAGGGATGAGGCTTATATAGGAGTACTTATCGATGATTTAATTACAAAGGGAATAAGAGATCCTTATAGATTACTTACTTCGAGAGCAGAGTATAGATTGCTTTTAAGAACGGATAATGCGGATTTAAGACTTAGAGAGTATGGTCATAAGTTTGGGTTGGTAAATAAAGAAAAATATGATAAATTTTTAAAGAAAAAAAACGATATAGAAAAAGCTTCTTTAGAGTTTAAAGAAAAGAGATTAACGCCTAAAAATAATGATTATTTAGAAAGTTTAGGAACCAAACCTTTAAAAGATGGCGTTTCTTTATATGATTTACTTAGAAGGCCAGAAATTAATGTAGAAGATTTAACTAAATTTTTAGATAATGAATATGATGTTGATGTTTTAGAACAAGTTTCTATTTCTTCTAAATATGAAGGTTATATTAAAAAAGCACTTCGTGAGGCGGAAAAATTAAAACATTTAGAAAACAAGAAAATTCCTAATGATATCGATTATGATGCGATGCATAATTTAGCTAGTGAGGCTAAACAAAAATTAAAAGAAGTAAGACCTAATACAATTGGTCAAGCAATGCGAATTAGTGGTGTAAATCCAGCTGATATTTCGATTTTAACTATGTATATGAAATGGGGTTAATATGAATATAGAAGAATTTAAAAGTGAAGTGGAAAAATTAGGTATAAATGTTACTTTAGATAAGATAGATAAGTTAGAAAAGTATGCTTTGTTACTTAAAGAGTGGAACGAAAAAATAAATTTAACAGCTATAACTGATAAAAAACAAGTATTTTTAAAACATTTTTATGATAGTTTGACCATTGTTAAAATGATTGATTTGAATAAAGTTGCTAATTTATGTGATTTAGGAACTGGAGCTGGATTTCCAGGTATTGTTCTTAAAATATTTTTTCCTAATTTAAATCTTACTTTGGTGGATGCTCTTAATAAACGAATTAAATTTTTAGAAGTTGTTGTTAATGAATTATCTTTAGAAAATGTAATATTAATTCATGATAGGATAGAAGAATATGGAAAAAAGAATAGAGAATGTTTTGATATAGTTACAGCTAGAGCTTTGGCTAGTTTTCCTGTATTATTAGAATACAGTGCATCACTAATTAAAATTGGTGGTCACTTATTAGCGATGAGAGGTAATAATGATAGTTTAGATGGAGAAAATGCTTTAAAAATTTTAAATTTAAAAATAAATAAGGTTATAGAATTTAAATTACCGTTTGAAGAAAGTAATCGAACTTTGATTGATGTGGTCAAGTTAGATAAAACATCATTAAAATTTCCTAGAAGGTATGTGGAAATAAAAAAGAAAAATTTGTAATTTTGTAAAATGATATTGAATATTAATTTAATATTGTTTTTTTATGCCTTTTTGGTTGAATTATTTCCCGAAAAATAGTATGATTAAATAAAAGAATAGAAGGGAGGGGTAGATTATGTTCGAAAATGGTCAATTAGCAGTTTTAAATATTAATGATATTTTACCAAATAGATTTCAACCACGTATTAAATTTGACGAGGAAAGATTGGAAGAATTAGCTGAATCTATTGGTAAATATGGTGTAATTCAACCCATTGTAGTTAGACCGGTAAGCAATAAGTATGAAATTATTGCTGGTGAAAGACGTTATAAAGCAAGTAAGCTTGCGAACAGATCTACCATCCCAGCTATTATCGTTAATTTATCTGATAAAGATAGTGAGGAAATAGCTCTTTTAGAAAATATTCAAAGACAAGAGTTAAGTCCAATCGAAGAAGCCGTTTCTTATAAACGGATTTTAGATATGGGATATATTACTCAAGAGGGTTTGGCAAAAAAGCTTGGAAAATCTCAATCAACTATAGCTAATAAGATAAGACTTTTAAATTTGGATGATGAGGTTCAAAGTTATTTACTAAATAATAGAATATCTGAAAGGCATGCGAGAAGTTTACTTAGAATACCAGATAAAGAAAAACAAGTTCAAATGCTTCATAGAATTGTAGAAGAGAGACTTACTGTTAAACAGACAGATAAAGAAATTGAAAAACTAAAAGAAGAAATGAATATTGATAATAGACCAGCAACATCTGAAGTTATTGATATTTCAAATCAAAGTGCAGTGAATTTATCTGAAGAAGTTGAAAGTTTATTTGGAGATTCTGAAAATAAGGGAGGAAATCATATGGATATAGAAAAAATTATGCGTGAAGCTAAAGATATTAATGTACCACAAGAAACTTCACCTAAGGATATTTCTAGTTTGATGCAGCCAGGCAATGACATTCAAAGTGAACCAATTGTTAGAGAAGAACCTATTATACAAACATCTGATAATTTAGAAAATAATAGATTTATAAATACACCATCAGAACCTTCAGAAGATAAGCCTAGTGTACAACCAACTGAAGTAGGGGTTACGTTTGATAGTATGTTTAATCAACATGTAAACGTAAATGAAACACCTAGTATTGAGCCTACTATGGTGAATTCTACTCAAACAGTTTCACCGGTTGTAACACCATCAGAAAATATTAATTCAGTTTCTAATATATCTGAAATAAATCAAGTTAAAAACATCCGACCTGTTATGGAAGTTTCTTCAAAAGAACCAATTAATGAAGAAGTTTCAGAAGATACTAAAAAAGTTATATCTTCGGCAGTTGCGGATGCGTTAAGAAGATTTAACAAGAAAAAAACTAATAATGTTTCGGCAAATGTTCAACATGTTTCAGAAGTAACAAATCCTACATCTTCACAAAATAATATTAATCAAAATGTTGTTACCTCTTCTATTCCAAGTACAGATATTATTACCGATAATACTTTAAATGAGTATGCGATTAATAGGGAAAATCAGGTTCCTTTAAATCCTGCTTCTACAATGGCAAGTAATATTGTTCAAGATGTAAAACCGGTTAATAATCAGGCTCATTTTGCTCAGATTGTTAAATTACTTCGAGATTGTGCAAATCAGATTGAACAAAATGGTTATTTTGTCAATATGGATGAAATGGATTTAGGTAATCAGTATAAAGTTACGTTTACAATTGATAAAGAATAGTTTGACAAAATGTCTAAATAAATATAAACTGAAAAAGCACTTGGGGTGATAAGAATGCTGAAATTTACAAAGATGGAGGGGCTTGGAAATGATTATGTTTATATAGATGTCATTAATCAAGATGTAGAAAACCCTAGTGATCTTGCAATAAAAGTTAGTGATAGACATTTTGGTATTGGGTCTGATGGTTTGATTTTGATTGATAAAAGTGATAAAGCTGATTTTAAAATGAGTATTTATAATCCCGACGGATCACAAGCTGAAATGTGTGGCAATGGGATTAGATGTGCCTCAAAATTTGTATATGAAAAAGGTATGACTAATAAAAAATCTATTACTTTTGAAACTTTAGCGGGTGTTAAAAAAATAGATTTAACTATAGAAAATGATAAAGTTACTTCGGTAAATGTTTGTATGGGTGAACCTATTTTAAATGCGGATAAAATACCTGTAATTAATTATAATAAAAAAATTATAGATGGTGTAGAGCTTGCTAGTGTATGCATAGCAAAAAAAGAGTTTACTTGTGTTTCAATGGGTAATCCTCATGCGGTATGTTTTACTAACGATAATTCTGAGGTTACGAAATTTGGACCTATTATAGAAAATAGTGAGTATTTTCCAAATAAGACAAATGTGGAATTTGTTCATGTTATAAATAGAAATGAAATAGATATGCGTGTTTGGGAAAGAGGTACTGGTGAAACTTTAGCTTGTGGTACTGGAGCTTGTGCGGCTGTTATAGCAAGTGTTTTAAATGGATATACTGAAAGAAAAGTAAATGTTAATTTACTTGGTGGTAAGTTATATATTTTGTGGGATAAAGATAATAAAATTTATATGAAAGGTCCTGCTAAAATAGTTTTTGAAGGAACAATAGATTAGACATTTGAAGTGTCTAATTTTTTATTTTTTTAATTTCTTTTGTTTGATCATGATATAATTATATAAGAGGTAGATATGATGATTGAAATTAAAAAAGTATCAAAAGCTTATAAAAATAATATGGTTTTAAAAGATATTTCTTTTGAAATTGAAACTGGTAAATTGACTGTTTTAATTGGAGAATCTGGCTGTGGTAAGACAACGTTACTGAAAATGATTAATAAATTAATTAAACCTACTAAAGGAAATATTTTAATCGATGGAAGAAATATTAAAGATATTGATGATATTAAACTTAGAAGAGGTATGGGATATGTTATTCAACAAACTGGGCTTTTTCCTCATATGACAGTTAAGGAAAATATTACTATTATTCCAAAAATTTTAAAGACAGACGAAAACAAAATAAATGAAGATATTTTAAAAATGATGGATATGATTGGTTTAGATGAGTCATTACTCGATAGATATCCAAGTGAACTTTCTGGTGGGCAAGGGCAACGTATTGGAATTGCGAGAGCTTTTATTACTAATCCAGATATTATTTTAATGGATGAACCTTTTAGTGCTTTAGATCCCATGAGTAGAGTTTCGCTTCAAGATGAACTTTTAAAATTACAAAGTAGTTTACACAAAACAATTGTGTTTGTAACTCATGATATGGATGAGGCTATAAAACTAGCTGATAAGATTGCTATTTTTGATAATGGTGAATTAGTTCAATATGATGTACCTGAAAATATTTTAAAACATCCTGCTAATGATTTTGTTAAAAATTTTGTTGGTAAAAAAAGAATTTGGACGAGTCCTAAATATATAAAGGTAGAAGATATTATGATTGATAAGCCAGTTACTTGTTTACCAAGTTATTCAATTTTTTATTGTTTAAATAAAATGAAAATGATGAAAGTAGATAGTTTAATGGTAGTTGGTGATAATAATAAATTTCTTGGGGTTTTATATGTGGAGAGTGTGACTGATAAATCTGCCATGAATAAGCCAGCTAGTGAATATATGCTTAAAGATATTCCAACAGTAAAAAAAGAAGATTCAATTATGACTTTGGCTAAATTAGTTACGGAAAGTAGATTTTCTAATATTCCGGTTTTAGATGATAAAAATCATTTATGTGGGCTTATTACGAGAAGTAGTTTAATTACAGCTTTGAGTCAGCAGTTCTTGGAGGAGGAATAAGATGGAATTTTTAGATTATATTATTCAAAATAAAGATCAAATTATTTCACTTTTTTTAGAACACATTGAACTTACGTTTGTTGCAGTTTTTCTTTCTATTTTAATAGGTGTGCCTATTGGTATTTTAATTAGTTATGTAAAAAGAATAGACAAACCTGTTTTGGGGTTATCTTCGGTTATTCAAGCTGTTCCTTCGATGGCTTTACTTGGTTTTATGATTCCGTTTGTCGGTATTGGGACTATTCCTGCTATTATTGTGGTTATTTTATATTCACTTTTACCAATTATTAAAAATACTTATACGGGCATTAATGGTATTAGTGATGTTATGATAGAATCGGCTAAAGGTATTGGCCTTACTAAAAGTCAGATTTTATTTAAGATACAGATTCCACAAACTTTACCTGTTATTATGGCTGGTATTAGAATTTCTGCAGTATCAGCTGTGGGTTTAATGACTATGTCTGCATTTATTGGTGGTGGAGGTCTTGGTTATTTAATATTTTCTGGTATTAGAACAGTTAATAATTATCAAATTTTAGCTGGGGCAATCCCCGCGTGTATACTTGCTTTGATTGTTGATTATTTTTTTGGATTAATTGAAAAACTAGTTACACCTATTAGTTTACAAATGAAAAATTTTTCTAGGGAAGAAGTACTTAAAAAACGTAAAAAACAAAAGGTAATGCTTGTTATTATTTTAATTTTGGTTGGTTTGGTATTTTTGAGTCAAATTAAATTTAGTAATAGTAATTCTAAAACTATTACTGTAAGCGGCAAGGATTTTACTGAACAAAATATTTTATGTGAGATGGTTTCTGGTTATATTGAAGCCAATACGGATATTAAAGTTAATAGAAAGTGTAATTTAGGAGGAGCACAGGTAGTATTTTCGGCTATTCAAAGAGGAGATATTGATTTATATATTGATTATTTAGGTACTGATTATACAGATATTTTAAAGTATTCTCCTATTAGTGATGTTAATAAAGTTTATAATACAGTTAAAAAGGAATTTAATAGTAAGTACGATTTGGCTGTTTTAAAACAAATGAATTTTAACAATACTTATGCTTTAGCGGTGCGTCCTGATACGGCTACTAAGTATAATTTGAAAACGATTTCAGATATTGTTCCCTATTCTAAAGAACTTAAAATTTCACCAACTTTAGAGTTTGTTAATAGAGAAGATGGCTTGGCTGGTCTTAATAAGGTTTATGGACTGAATTTTGCGGATGTAATTGCGATTGATGGTAGTCCAAGATATACAGCTTTAATGAACGATAATAGTCAGGTTATTGATGCTTTTACGACTGACGGTTTACTTAGAAAGTTTGGATTAGTTGTTTTAGAGGATGATAAGAATTTCTTTCCACCTTATTATGCGATTCCTGTTATTAGAAATGAGGTATTAGATAAATATCCTGAAATTGAAGAATTAATGAATAAAATAGGAAATTATTTAAATAATGAGAGCGTGCAAGAGTTAAATTATGAAGTGGATGAGCTTGGTAAGAATCCCGAAGTAGTGGCAAATGAATTTTTGAAAGAAAACGGTTTGGTTTAGGGGGTATTTATGATAAAAGTTAATATTCAAAGTAGTATTTTGATTGACGAAGGAATTAAGATTTATTTTGATCCATTAAAGATAGAAAAAAAATATGATGCGGATTATATTTTTATAACGCATAGTCATTATGATCATTTTTCTAAGGAAGATATTTTGAATATAAAAAATGATAATACGGTTATTATTGTTCCTTATGATATATATAATTTATGTTTAGATATGGGGTTTAATGATAAAAGAATTGTTAAGGTAAAACCTTATGAAGAATATGATTTAGGTGTTTTTAAATTTAAAACCGTATATGCATATAATATTAATAAATCTTTTCATCCTAAAGAAAATAACTGGGTAGGATATGTTTTAGATTTGTTTGGTAAACATTACTATATTGCTGGTGATACTGATTTGATAGAGGAAAATTTGTCTAGTCTTAATGATATAGATTATGCTTTTGTTCCAATTGGTGGAACTTATACAATGGGTGCTTTAGAGGCTAGTCAGTTTGTGAATTTATTTAAGCCTAAAACAGTTATTCCTATTCATTATGGTATGGTAGTAGGTGATGAAAAAGATTTGAATATTTTTGTTCAAAATATCTCTGATAGAGTCAGAGTTGAAGTTTTAATTTGAAAATTATTTTATTTGGAAGAAAAAACTTATTTCTAAAGTTTTTGAAATAAGTGAAGTATTTAAAAAATTGGGATTTCTAATTATATAGGAAGACATACTGAAAAAAACTATTTTAAACACAATAATAAGTTTTGTGTTTATTTTTTCTTGCATATTTTTGTAATTTTTTGTAGAATATGTTGCAATGGTGATATGTTATGGATTATTTTGAAGAAATTATTAAGGTACTGTTAAAAAATCGTGATTTTAAACAAGTATGTGATGAGTTTAGTTTATACAATTATGATTTAATTAAGATTATTCTTTATTTTCTTGATCCAATGTTTGGTAGTAGATTTAGGAAGGATAAATATAGTGAAGATGATATTAATTTACTTAAAGATATTTATAAGAAAAATGCAGTTATATTTGATATTTCTGATGAGCCATTTTTATTTATTTCTGATACCCATATGGGAAGTGTTGGAGAGAGATTAGATTATTTTGAATGTGTAATGGATTATTGTAAATATAATCAAATTAGATGTATTATTCACGGTGGAGATATTGGAGATGGTACAATTTTTAGAAATGACCGTAGTGAATGGATTGATAATGAAATTGATGCATTTAATCAAATAAAATATATTTTAGAAAGATATCCATATAGTGCTGATGTGGTACAATTTTTATTGGCTGGAAATCACGATAATAAGTATTGTAATTATGATATTTTAAAAGAACTAGTTAATGACTGTAAAGAAAAAAACATTTATCCTTTGGGTTATTATCAAGCATTTTTTTCAATAAATGGTCATTGTGTATCTTTAGAACATGAAAATCATATGATTCCAGAAATTACTTTCGCACCTACTTTATTGCCACATGATTTAACAATTCATGGTCATAGTCATATATCGCATTTTTATGAAAATGATATTTATTTACCAACATTGAGTGATAATATATGTCATAATAATACTGAATTAGGTTTACCAGGTTTTTTAGTGGTTTTTCCTCAAAGATTAGGTGATGTTACTAATTTACAATTTAAAAGATTTTATTTTAAAAATGAAGAGTGTATTAAAGATGAAAAACAGTATGTTTATACTTTAAAAAGATAGAGGGATTATTATGATTTTGAATGTTAGTGGAAGATGCGATATTGTGGCTTTTTATAGCAAATGGTTTATGAATAGATATAATGATGGTTATGTAGATGTGCGTAATCCTTTTTATCCTAAGCTTGTTAGTAGAATATATTTTGATGATGTTGATTTGATTGTTTTTTGTACTAAAAATCCTATTCCAATTTTAAATGATTTAGATAAAATAGATAAACCAATTATTTTTCAGGTAACATTAACTCCTTATGGTAAAGATATTGAACCAAATGTTATTTCTAAAGGTAATATTATTAATGCAATTAAAAAGTTATCTAAAATACTTGGCACTGATAATGTTTATGTAAGATATGACCCCATTTTGATAAATGATAGGTATGATGTAAATTTTCATATTAATGCTTTTAAAAGTTTATGTAGTAAGTTAAATGGTTATGTGAGACATATTATTATTTCTTTTATTGACGATTATAAAAATGTTAGAAATAATATGAGATTTTTAAAATTGCATAAAATAGATAATTATGTATTAAAAATTATTGGGGAAAATTTTAGTAAGATTGCTTTAGAAAATGGAATGAGCGTGCAGACATGTTTCGAAAAAAACGATTTATCGAAATATGGTTTTATTTCTAGTTCTTGTCTTTCTAAAGAGTTGGCTTTTAAATTAACTGGTAAGAAATTTTCTAAGTGGAAGGCTAGAGATTGTGGATGCGTAGAAATGGTGGATATTGGGGTTTATAATACGTGTAGACATTTTTGTAAGTATTGTTATGCGAACTTTGATGAGAAAAAAGTAAATTTTAATGTTAAAAAACACTATGATAATTCTTCTTTACTTGTTGGTTATTTAGAAGATAGCGATACAGTAAAGATAAGAAAAAAATAATTTACATTTCATTTACATATGTGATAATTTTAATGCGGTTTTGCAATAATATTACTTTTTAATTTTAAAAAATAATTATTAAAATATTTGATAAAATATTTACAATTTTTATAAAACTGTATTATTTTGAAACAAAAGGTAATAAAATGTCAAAATATTTATGCTTAAAATGACAATTCGTTATTTGTGTGGTATTAAATTTTTATGGATTTCGATATTCTTTTTTTGAGGTGAGAATTTTGGATACTTTGAAGATTGGAAAGGTTATTGCAAGAATAATGATAAAAAAATGTTTTAATGAATATGTGTAAAATAAATGATGAGAAGTTTGTTAAAGAATATTTTAATAAATTGATTTTAAAAGTTAAATTTGACAAAAATTTATTATTATATATAATATTCTTTGTGTTTAAGGGGGAATATTATGATATTAAAAAAACCTGAAAGTATAAATGGTTTAGCTATATTTGATAAATGTATTAAGGATAATACTAAATCTGAAATTATTAAAGTTGCAAGTGAATATTGGGTAGATAAAATTGCGAATGCTGGTGAAAGACAGTTAAGTTACGAATTGGGGAATGGATTAATTTCTTTATCTAGTAAGGAATTAGATAAATTTAAAAAAGTTTTTTCTGGTTTTATTTCTAAAAATTTTCCCAATAATGGAAATATTATGCTTTGGACTTCTGATGGAAAGCATTTTAATGAAATAGGAACAGATAGTTATTTAAGAAGTATTATGAAAAGTTCTAATTTGTCACTTACTTGTTTACCTAGTGATGTTTGTATGATGATTTATCCTAAGAAGATTGTAGTTGAAGAAGATTTTAAACAATCAGTAATTTATTCTAAATAAAAAATGGAGTTTTTGAATTCCATTTTTTATTTATTTGGATCGACCATGATTTTTACAGCTGAATCAGTACCGCTGGTTAATCTTTCATATGCTTTTTGGGTATCTGAAAGTGGAACTGTATCGTCGACGAATTTCATAACGTCGATTTTTTTGTTTGATATTAAACTGATACAATTTTTAAATTCTTCTTTTGTATAGGCAATAGATCCTTTTAAGGTGATCTCTTTCATAACAGCTATAACGGAAGCAAATTCTATTGGTTTTTGAGAAATACCAACCAATACAATGGTGCCTCCAGCTTTTACACACATCAATTCACTTGCTATAGCATTGGTATTTCCAGAGCAATCTATTACAATATCAAAACCATTTGGCATTTTGGTATATATATTTTTTAAGAAATTTGTGTCTTTAGCATCAAACCATTCGTCTGCTACATTTAAGTCAACAGCCTTTTTTCCTCTTGCTTCATTGGTTTCACTTATTGCAACAAACTCTGCACCCTCTAGTTTAGCAAACATAGCTGAAATTAAACCTATAATACCGCCTCCAACAATTAAAACTTTATTGCCAACTTTAATATCGGCAAGGTGAGTAGCATGAAGTCCAACGGCGGTAGGTTCAACCATTGCTCCTTCTTCGTCAGAAACATTATTTGGTAATTTTATTACCATGTCTGGTCGAACGGCAATTTTTTTAGTTAAACCACCAGGATTGTCTAATGATAAACCAATTGCATGAGTCCAAGTTTCTTTACAGTACTGTGGATTTCCTGTTTTACACGCTTCACAATGTCCACATGGTGATATTGGTAAAGCGGTTACTCTATCACCAATTTTTAAATCTTGTCTACTGCCAGGACTTATAACTTTACCGGTAAATTCATGCCCCATAACTAATCCTTTTGGATTTCCGGTATCCCAATTATGAATGTCTGATCCACATATACCAGTTTTAATAATATCAATAATTACTTTATTATTATCTGGTTTAGGCTCTTCAATTTCACCTATTTTAAATTTTTTTACATCCTCTAATAGTGCTGCTTTCATATTTTCCCTCCAATTACGATTATAACACTTTTTATAAATTATGAATTTAAAATTGTTTTGAATATGAAAAACAGTGTATTTTTTTACACTGTTTTAAAAAAGTTAGTTATAATATTCTAGTAATTGAAACAGAACCTGAATATAAATCGTTTGGAACTAATCTTATATCAATATCAGATGTGTTTATAAAACGATAACTAGCACCTGGTATAGCTGCGAATATAGCATTACCACTAACAGTTCCTGTATCGCAACAAGTTAGTTTGTTGTGAGTAGAAGAGTGGGCAATCAAAACGTCGTTTGGCCAATATTGGTGGAATTCTATTCCAATTGTTTTTGGTTCACAATTTGAATTTTTATTGTCATTATGTCTAACGTTAATCCACCAGTGGACAATATAAATTCCTTCTTCTGGTATCATAAAGTCTCCAGTGTTTGGATCATATGTTATTTT
>CALVII010000010.1 GCA_944329465.1 uncultured Bacilli bacterium
TCATAATTCCAAAGCCCTAATTTCCCATTAATATAAATAGGTTTTAAAAGTTCTAAATTTTCTAATTTAAAGGCGTAACCATTATAATTTTCATCATTTATAACATGATTATATACCAAACTATTTTCCTTTTTTAGTATCTCTTTAAACTTTCTATCTACTTTAATAGAATCAGTTATTTTAACTTTAGCTATAATACATCCCAAAGGGCATTCGACGTTATATACTTTAAACTCCTCCATCGCCTTTTTATCCACATTTTTACCCGCATGAATTAAAATCTCACCACGATATTTAGTATTCCATGTTCTAAATTCATATTTCTTAATTCCATAAGCTATTAAAGAGGCATAAGGTTGTTTTATTGTCAAAACTTTCATTCTTCTCTTCCCTTCAGATCAGTAAATAAATATTTCTCTGGTAAGTGTAAAAAATCATCACCATTACTAAAATTATGATCTTGATTAGGTATAACCACTATATTGGCATTTCTAAAATCTTGAATTAAAGGTAAATAGTTAAAAGACGGATCCTTACTTCCATATACAAAAGTAAGTTTTCCTTTATAAAGCTTAATTCCATCTTTAGTTTTGTGTAAATTAATCATAAGAGGTAAATTAACTAACAACATTTTTTTTATTTTTGAACTTATATTTTCATCTTGGATCGCACTCGTTCCTCCATTAGACATACCCATAAAATATATATCACCTTTAATATAATCCTTTAAATTATAAAAATCATCCTCTAAAGTAGTATCTGATAAATTATTCGCAACTATCACTGTTAAACCATATTCAAAATTAATTCTTTTAGCCATCTTTAAATATCTATTTTGAAAGCCGTAGATAGAACCATTAAGCTCTGTCTTAATTAAAAACACCTCATTATAACCCAAAACAATACCATATTTATCATCTATAACCTCGTCAAACTTTAAAATATTAAGCCGTAATTCCTCATCAAATTTATGAGCCATACTAACTAAATAATTTTTGTTTTGTAAATCATTTAATAAATCTTCATTTGCACCATAAACCATGCCAGCTAAAGCCCCCGTCAAAGCCCCGATAGTATCTGTATCATCACCTAAATTAATTGCTCCAATAACACTTTCCATAAATGAATTAGTATTCAAAAAAGTCCATATAACCGCCTCTAGAGTATCCACAACATAACCGCTTGATCTAATATAATCTAAATCTAGTTTATAAATATCTGTAGTTAAAAAACGTTTATACACCCTTCTCGCATTTTCACTAAATTTATAATAATTTAGCTCTTTAACTTTCTCATAAGCCTGAAATTTATTAACCCCAGATAGTAAAAAATGAACATACTTTACAAATATATAACATCCCATAATACTATATTCATGAGCATGTGTAAGTGAAGATGCATCTTTAACTATCCCAAGTAATCTATCATCAGTAATATCTTCAAAATAAGTATATAAAGCAATTGGTAACATTCTCATTAAAGAACCATTACCATTATTATTAATAGAAGCTCCACCACATTTAATAGCTTCTATCCTATTCATATAATATTTTAAAATACTCTCTTTAGTAGTAATTCCTATATCAAAAACCACTCCAGTAGCCGTATATTTTGCATTATTAATCCATTCACAAAATCTTTTCATTATATCGTCATAATCGATTTTGTGTAAATGTAATAATGAATCAATAGTCGCAAGCACCATCGACGTATCATCGGACCAGCTACCCTTAGGTACATCATACGTTCCATAACCTTCCATTTTAATTACTGGATTATCGATCAATCCTTCTCTTTTTTTAAACTCTATAGGAACTCCCATCGCATCACCAATCGCAAAACCTAATATACTATTAACAATCTTCTTCATAAATCTACCTTCTTACTACTACAACCATTATATCAGTATTTAAACAAAAGAAAAACTATAAGTTTAAACTTATAGAATTTTACCATGTTTTAAAGCCCAATTTTTCGCATAAGAACATGAATATTCAATTTTATATCCTTTTTCTTCCAAATAATCAAAAGCCATAGAAACTAATTTAGAAGCAATTCCTTGGCCCCTTAAATCATTATCCACATAAGTATGATAAATGATGGCCTCATTATTTATTATTTTAAAACAAACCTCTCCTTTAATTTCATTATCTAAAATATAAACAATCTTATTATCTAATATTTTATACATTTAACCCTCCAATAATGTCCTTACAAAAATCAATTTTATTTTCCTACAGGAAAACAAAAGATAAAAAACGATATTTTATTTTCCTATTTTAATTTCCAATTAACTCCATCTTTACTTACAAAATAGAGTTTTTTATTTTCATAACCTGTTCCTTTATCATTAACACTATAAATTTCACAAGTTAAATTTAATATTTCATTTTCAAAATAAGGATAATCAACAATCTCCATATATTCTATATTATCGTTTTTATAATTAAAATTAGCTGCTTTAAAAGTCTTACCCCCATCATTAGTAACATATAAATCATGACTATCTTTATTAAGCCATATATTTCCAGTAGAAATAATAAATCCTGTATCTACATCTAAAAATATAAATTTAGCTTCTAAACTGACAATAATATCATCATTAGTAACTAATTTAAAATCTTTACCATCAAAACTTTTATAAACACCTACTGTCATTCGCTGACCTAACACATTACTTGTTTTTTTAACCCTAATAACAGTTTTACCAAACTTAGCTTCATAGAGAATACTATCTTCCTCTTTAATATAAACATCTGAATTGATATCTTGTTCATTTGTAAGATTTATATTTCCATCTTTATCCTTTTTATAAGCCTCTACCTTTTCATAAATAACCTTACCATCTTTATCAAAAAAAGTATAATGAACATTATTTATTTTATCAGTCTCTTTAAATGGATTAAAATTGCCACTACCAAAATTTCCTCTAATTTTCTCATTAGTTCCTACCAATAACCCATAATAATCATAATAAGAAACCTCTGTTTCATCCAAATACCACTTAACGCACCCCACATATTTTTTGCCATCCACTTCTGTAACATATTCAGGAGTTAAAATCCATCCAAAAAGTAATAACCAAAAATCGTAAAAACAAAAAATACAAATTACTAAAATAGAAACTAAACTCAACCCAACTATTTTAATAACCTTATTTTCTTTAAGAAAAATCTGAACTAAAGAAACTATAAAACAAATTAGAAAAATAACTATCATTAAAATTATAAACCATAATCTAAATCTAAGATTAAATAAATATAAAACAAATGAAATAACTAAAAATACTAAAAGTAATAAAAAATTATAAACAAACAAATTATCTTTAACTTTATTAATAAATTTCATAAGCACCTCACAAAACTACCACATCTATATAATCATATAAATAGTTATCCTCTAAAATAAGTTTCTTATCCTTAATTTTAAAAATTGATTTATTAGGAACATCAATGCTTTCTTTATTTATTTTTTCTCTAAAATAAATTAATTCATTACCCTTTATTTCAAAAGTTCCACTAGAATCTTCTAAAACCTCATCAGTGTTTTTATCCACTATAATTAAATGAGATACAAATGAATTTTCTTCTATATAAGATGGAATAAACTCTATATAAATATTATCATTATCAGTATATCTACGCTTATTTAAACCTCCTAAAATATCTCCATATTCTACTACTTTAAACCTATCACAGTAATTACCACTCCTAACTGAATAAGAAATAGTTGAATAAAGTAAATTACTAATAACATTATAATCAATAATTGTTACATCAGAATTTTTATCATAATAATAAACTGTATCATTACAAGTCATAAAATCTAAAGTATTTAAAAAATCTTTAACTTCGTTTTTTAAAACCTCTTTACCCCTAAAACTTTTAAATGAATAATTGTTTTCCTTATTCTGCATTAAAAATGAAAACTTTGGAACTCCTAAATTTATTAATTTATTACTATATCTAAAATGTTCAGTAACATATCCAAAAGAAACCATTTTAAATAAAAACATAAACACAATTATTAAAACAAATATAAAAATTATAATTAATCTTTTTCTAAACTGTTTTTTCATTTTATAATCATTACTATCATTTTCAAGCCCAATTAAACTATACATATCTATATCAAGCACTTTAGACAACTTATCAAATAAAGAAATATCTGGCAAACTAAGTCCTCTTTCCCATTTACTCACCGCTTTATCAGTCACGAAAAGCTTATCTCCAAGTTCCTTTTGGGTTAAACCTTTTTCTTTTCTAGCTAAAGCAATTTTCTCACCGATCTTATTATCCATAATCATCCCCTCAAATTAATCTTACCACAAAAACATTAATCTTAACTCTACCCTTGGTTTACCTTTATTTTTTAATACACAAAACTACACTTTCCACATGATAAGTCCAAGGAAACATATCAAACAAAGTTACTTCCTTTACCTCATAATTACTTTTTAAAAGTTTTAAATCGCGAGCTAAAGTCATAGGATCACAAGAAACATAAACCAATTTTTTAGGATTAATCTTCAAAATATCGTTAATACCATCACTAGTTAAACCACTTCTTGGAGGATCTACTACAATACTATCAGCTTGAAATTTCAAATGGTGTATCTTTTTACTTGCATCACCGCATATAAACTCCGCATTAGAAATATGATTTAACTTTTTATTTAAATTCGCACACCTAACTGCCTCTTCATTAATTTCTATACCAATCACTCTATCAAAATATTTACTTAAAAATAAACTAATTGTACCTGTACCACAATATAAATCTAATACATTATCGCCACTATCTAAATACTCTAAAACCTTATTGTAAAGTTTTAAGGCTATATTCATATTAACCTGAAAAAAAGAATCTTTAGACACATAAAATTTCAAATCACCCAAATGAGCTATAACATTTTCCTTTCCATAAACAAGTTTATCATTCATATAAATAGAATCTGAAAAAGGTTTTAATAACTCTATATTCATATCTCCATTAATTATAATCATTACTTCGCCAAAATCTTTAATTATAATCTCACAAGCTTTACTTAAATCACATTCGTTTAAAACCTTTATAATCTCATTACTTTTCTTACTCGCTATTGCACATCTATTAATTTCTATTAACTCATTTGATCCATTTTTAAAATAACCTAACTTGCCACCTTTAACTTTTAAACTTATTTTATTTCTATAACCATAAATATTATCACTGGAAAAAATTTCTTTAACTACATTTTCTAAATCTCCATATTTTTTTAAAATATTAATAACTTTATTTTTTTTAAACTCTAAAGTTTTTTCATATTTAATACTTTTTAAAGAACATCCGCAGCTTTCATATGGACAATTAGATTCTATTCTATCACTAGATTTTTTAATTAACTGAATAACTTCTCCTACCATATATTTTTTCTTATTCAAAACTATTTTAACCAAAGCTTCTTCTAAAGGAAATAAATTAGGCACAAAAATAATTTTTCCTAAAACACGACCAATACCTCTGCCAAAATGATCCAATCTTTCACACTTAACTAAAACTTCTTCCATAATCCCTCACTTTAACTATTCCTTAAAAATTTTCAATATTTTTTTATATTATATCACCGCAAATAAAAGTGTGAAACAAATTCGAAATAAAAAACCAAATTTTACTCAACTTTTTATAAAATTGCAATTTTTGTCCATAATATTAAAAGGAAAGTAGGAATATTATGGAAAAAATAGAAAAAAATGCAAAAAAAATAATAGAAAAAACAAAAAAGCTCTATGGCAATAGTCCAGATTTAAATACGAGAATTATAAACATTAAAGGTACAAATGTCGGTATTCTTTTTTTAGAAAGTTCATCACAAGCTAGTACTATCAGTGACTTCATCGTAAAAGGCACACTATACACAGCTTCAAATAAAAATATCTTTCAAAATATTTTTGACGCTCTAAAAAACAATCTATTTAATAGCCAACTTTTTACCATAAATGACTACTCACAGTTTCCTTACTTCTTATCTAGTGGTTTTACGATTATTGTAACAGATGATAAAGACGAAGCTATAATCATGGAAACTAGAGCCAATTTAGATAGAGGAGTTACAGAATCAACTAGTGAACCAATATTAAGAGGATCCAAAGATAGTTTTACCGAAAGCCATTCTAAAAACTTAGGCCTAATTAGAAAAAGAATTAAAGATCCAAACCTATGGTTTGAAGAGTTAAAACTAGGCAGGAGAACTAAAACTAGAATTAGTATTGCTTATATAAATGGTGTTGCCGATAATAAAAAAATAAAACAGATAAAAAATAAATTAGAAAAAATTGACATTGATGGCATTTTAGATAGTGGTAATTTAAAAGATTACTTAATAGAAAAAAAATCTGCCTTTCCACAAATTCAAAGTACTGAAAGGCCAGACGTCGTAAGTGAAGCTCTTCTTCAAGGTAAAATCATTATTTTTACCGAAAATTGTCCTTTTACTTTAATATTACCCAATGTCTTTATTGACTACCTTCATACCTCAGAAGATAAAAATCAAAAATCTTCAAATATTACTTTTACTAGAATACTAAGATTTATCGCTTTAATTATCACTATATTCACACCAGCTATTTATATAGCTATAACAACCCATGATCAAAATACCATCCCAGATAAATTACTAATATCTTTAGCCATTCAAAGAGAAGGAGTCCCCTTCCCAACTACCTTTGAAATAATCTTACTAACTACAATTTTTGAAATATTAAGAGAAAGTGACCTAAGAAGTCCAAGCAGTATGTCAGCTGCCATGAGTATTGTTGGTGCTTTGGTTTTAGGTCAGGCCGCTGTTGATGCTGGAATTGTCTCACCAATCACCGTTATTGTCGTCGCTTTCACTTCTATCTGTAGTTTGGTTTTCACCGATATCGACTTCATGAATGGTATTCGTTCATGGCGATTTATATTTATATTAGCCGCCAGCCTATTAGGTATTATCGGTATTCTTTCTTTTGCTATCATATGGCTCGTTAAATTATCATCCTTAGAAAATCTAAATACAAGTTATTTATCACCTTTTGCTCCATTAGAAAAATCCTCTCAAACAGACGCTATTTATAAAGCTCCTGAAAACGAAATATTAATTAGACCAAATTATATAAGTAAATTAAATCCTCATAGACAAAGGAGGTCAAAATGAAAAAACTAACTTTAATTATAAGTTTTATTATCTTATCCATATCTTTAACTGGATGTGGATATGAAGAGTTGAATAATCTATCCATTGTCACTGCAGTTGCCTTTGATAAAAATGAAGATAATTATGAACTAAGTTTTTTAATTGCCAATGCACCTAAAGCTCAAACATCAGCTAAAGAAGGTGAAGCTAAAACAACTGTCTATACCGGTAAGGGAAAAACTATTGCCGAAGCTTCTAAAGACATCGAACAAATAGTTCCTAAACAAGTTTATCTAGGTCATATTAATGTCGTCATAATATCTGAAGATATTGGTAAAGAAGGCTTTTTAAAAATTTCCGATTGGTTACTTCGAAATCCCCAAACAAGAAAAAAATTCTATCTTTTACAAGCCAAAGACGAAAAAGCTAAAAACATTTTAAAAATAGTTTCTCCTTTAGAATCCTTCCCTTCTCAAAGTATTGCAACTTTAATCGAATCCAATTCAGAAACCAAATCAATTGCTACTTCCATTACCTATAGTAATTTCATAAGTCAAATACTAGAAAAAGGTTATGATCCAATTTTACCATCGATAAACATTAAAGGTGACGTCAAAAAAGGTAGTAATGAAAAAAACTTAGAAACAACCGAACCAGAATCATACTTAGTTTTAGGCCCACTTGCTATTTACAAAGGAGATAAATTAGAAGGTTTTGCCACCGAAAAAGAAAGTTGGGCTATTAATGTTTTAAATGGTGGAGCCAAAGAAGTAAACTATAATATCAAATATCAAAATGAAAACATTAGTATCGAAACAAGTTCATTAAAATCAAAAATTAAAATAAAAGATATAAACAATATTGAAATAACTATAAGCGGTAAAGGAGATATATATAACATCAATAATAAGATAGATATTGAAAACTATAAAGAAATAAATAAGATTGAAAAAGCTTGGAGCAAATCACTAAAAAAAGATCTCTCAAAAGTTATTAAAAAAATTCAAAATAAATGGCAAGCTGATATTTTTGGCTTTGGTAACTTAATATATAAAAATGATCCTAAAACCTGGAAAAAAATCGAAAAAGATTGGAATTTCAAATATTTCCCATATTTAAATATCAAAATAAAAACCAACTTAAAAATTGAGGCCACCGGTTCCTTAGTTAAAACAATAAAGGAGGAAGAATAATGAAAAAAATAAATTCATTAGAATACAATACCTTAATATGGTTTTTAACAAGAGCCACCTTTATCGAAATTACCGCTGAAATATTACTAAACAAAGCCCACCAAGATTCTTGGATAAGTATTCTTTTAGCTATTATCATAGGTTTAATTCCATTCACTCTATATTCTTATTTAAAAAATAAATTTCCAGACAAAACCATCATCGAGATAAATAAAGAAAAATTTGGAAAATTTGGTACTTTTTTAAATCTCATAATAATTAGTGTAACCTTAATTTTCACTATATGTAGTTTTTGGATCGTTGTCCACTTTATTGATTCACAATATTTATATAAAACACCAACTATAATGATAATCGGTGTGCTTATTTTACCTGTTATATACACCATTTTAAAAGATATTCACACCTTTAGTAAAGTTAGCCTAATCATGTTTTATGTATCAATTATATTTATCATAATCATATTAACCGGCCTTGTTAGTAATATAGACATAGATAATATTAAACCAATTTTAAATAATAGTCCAAATAATATTTTATATGGAACCTTTTGCTTCATCGGATTTAATATCCTTCCGCTCTTTCTTTTAAGTATAATTCCCAAAACAAAAATCAATAATTATTCTCCCAAAAAAAATTTTGCTTTCTATCTAATAAGCACCCTTTCGCTTCTAAATGTCATGTTCCTGACCATTAGTATCTTCGGCATCCACCTATCAGAACTATACAACTACCCAAGCTTTCACTTATTAAAAAGAGTTAGCGTATTAGATATTATTGATAGAGTTGAAAGTATCTTATCATTAGAATGGTTTTTAGCCTTATTTGTCCAAATTACCGCCTCACTTTTCTTTATTAAAGAAGCTTTAAACAAAACCTTCAAAACAAAAGAAAAAACAAACAACATTACAATGACTATTGTTTGTCTATTTATTGCTTTTCTAACTATAATTATCTTTAAAACAAAAGGTACTGAAATAGCTTACTTTAAAAATATTCTGATATATATTTTATACCTTGCTTATTTTATTATTCCTTTAATAGTCTTCCTCAAAAGTCTAAAAAAGGCCTAACTTCTGAACCACCAATATTCCAATAACCGCAATTATACCTAAAATAAGAATTGTTACAAATATTGTTTTAAAAACAGAACTCTTTTTTTCTTCTTCATAGCCGTCAAAATCTTTTTTTCTTAATTTTAAATTAGATGTAAAGAACGAATTATCCATTGTTTGTTCTTTTTTTAAAGTTTTATTTTTATCAATCAAATCATTTAAATCATTTAATTTCCCAACCTGCGTATCCTCATTATGTCCTTGCAAATCACTAAACATAGAAGCAGCCAAATCTGCATCATCCAATTTATTAAGTACATTCGTATTTGAAATAGTTTGAACAAGTTCTTTCATCTCGTCAGAAGAATCATCTTGTTTTTTTAAATTACGGTGTAAATCTAAATTTTTTAAAACATCATAACTAGTTTTACTAAGTACCCGCTCCTTATCATCTGGTTCCTTTTTCTCCTTAGCCTTAGTTAAAACATCCATGATATCATATGTTCTCTCTTCTTCTTCATATCTTTTTGTAACCTTAGGTAATTCTTGAACCTGCTCTTCATTAATAAGCCTTCTATATCTTCTTTCAGCTTGATATTTTTCCCTCGTCTCAATCATCTGCTTAACTTTCGTAATATCTATTTCATTAGTATTATCAATAGATGCAATACCTTCGATATTACTATATTTGCCATAAGAATAAATACTGTTATAAAGTTTTGTATTACGTTTAGTTCTAGAATTACCTTGTTCTTCTTTCTTGTAATATCTCTCCATTCTCGATGCCACCCGTACCACCTCTTATTATTAATAATATCATATTTTGTCACTTTTTAAAAGGTAAGACTTGCTTTTTAAATTTTTTTTATTTATAATTTCTATGGAGGTATAAAAATGGCAAAAGTAACAGTTGATAAAGATAAATGCATCGGATGTGGTGCATGCACTGCCACATGTCCAGAAGTATTCGATTTTGACGATGATGGTTTAGCCAAAGTTATTAAAGAAGAAATCAATAACGATGTAAAAATGGCTGCTGAAGGTTGTCCAACCGAAGCTATTGAAATTGAAGAAAACTAATAAGTTTTTTTTCATATAAAGGAGAAAATATGGAACTAAAAATAATAAATTTTAACATTCAAAATAAAGTAAAAAATAAAAATTATGATGGAAATGAAAATGCCCAAGCGTTTACAGATTTTGTAAATAAACAAAATCCTGATATCATATGCATGCAAGAACTAACTGATGCCTATGAAAAAAACTTGAAAAATCTTATACCAAACTATCAATTTACAGGTGAAAACAGATTTAATCAAAAAAGTATCTGGTATTCACATTTTGGTGAAAAAAATAGTATTATAACCACTTTACACATTATTAAAACTAAAACATATTCTCTATCTAAAAATTTAAATAAATTAGGCAAACGTAGTTTATTATCTATTTTTCCTAGAATTGCTACTGTTACAACATTAACAAAAGAAAACCAAACATTTACTGTTATAAACTCTCACTTAGATCACCTATCAAATTATGCAAGAAAAATACAATTAGTTTATTTAAAACAAATTATTGAATTAAATAACTATCCTATTATTTTAACTGGTGATTTCAACTTAAACACCGAAAATAAAACATTCCAAGATTTTATAAAATACATGCAGACAAAAAACTGTAAACTAGTTCCTGTAAAAGAAAATACCTTTAAACCACCTGTAAACCCTTTTAAAATATCATATAATTTTAAAACTCCCGATCATATTTTCATCCCTTTAGATTTTAATATTGAAAGTGTAGATGTCATAGATAATAATATTAGTGATCACAAATTAGTCAAAATAAAAATTTCAAAAAAATGAACTCCTTTAAAATGGAGTTCATTTCTATCTGCTTTTATAAGCTTTTTTGTTTTGTTCAGACTCTATCCATATTTGTTGATTTTTATCAATTTTTTTAGTTCTCGCTTGATATCCTTTCTGAGCATCAAGAAGTTCATTTTCACTAATTTCACCTTTAGCAAAAAGCACTCTATAGCCCATATAAGTTGCTTTTGCACTTAATCTTTGTGATTCATAATTATAATCCATCACCATATTTCTATCAAAAACAGGTGTATTTCCAACAAGACTATCAGCTTGATTAGACAAATTACAATAATTAAAATTAAAATGAGCTTCCTTCGCTTTTAATACAACATCCGCACTCTCAATTTCTACATTCAAAACATTCAATTGTTGCATATATTCCTGTTTACTTATCTCACCGTTAGAAACTAAAAAATATAATTCACTTTGACGCCTTTGTAAATCTTCTTTTTCAGATTTCAACTCAGCCTCGTCTTTAAAATATTTTAATTGTGTAACCTCTGCTTCATGCAATAAAGAAAGAAATTTATCTTGCTTATATTCATCCTTAAATCTTTTTCCATGCTCTTTAGCTAATTCTAACAATGATTTATCTTCTTGAATTTCAACGCTTCTAACCACTTTTGCAAGACTAGGATATTCTACTAACGAACTTACAACCATATCATATGCTATATTGCAAGCATTTCTACCAATTAAACCTGGTCTTTCCATATTTACATAGTCACTAACCACCTCAGAATGATAATTACTAATTTTTTGATTCAAATAATTCTCAATATAAGTTTTAAAAGTATCTGTAGATTCTACCAAACCAAGCATACTTTTAGGTAACCGCTTAATATCACCAATAATTTCCTCTCTTTCAATTTCATCTGAAGTATGACAAGCTTCATAAATCAAATATGCTAGTTTTTCCACATCTTTGTTCATAAATAATCACCCTACAATTAGAATACACCAATATTACCATAAAGTAAAGTTGAAAACATGCCTACTTTACATTCTTACATGCCGCATATAATTTTTTTACTTCTTTGATATTCAAATGACGGTACTCACCAGATTTAAGTCCATCTAAAGTAAAACCAGCAAACTTTTCTCTTTTAAGTTTAGCCACCTTATAACCTATAGCCTCAAACATTTTCTTAACTTGGTGATTTCGTCCTTCATAAATCGTAAGTTCAATTAAAGAACATTTTTTCTTTTTATCGATTTTTTTAATTTTAACTCTAGCTTTTCCTGTTTTCTTACCATCAATCATAACACCCTTTTCTAAAGCCTTAACCAAGCTAGGATCAATCACTGCATCTATTTTAACCAAATATTTTTTTTCTACCTCATGAGATGGATGAATTAATAAATTAGTAAGCTCTCCATCATTAGTAAGTAAAATAAGGCCACTTGTATCATAATCTAATCTACCAACAGGATATAATCTATTTGGACTATCCACAATATCAGTAACCGTTTTACGTCCTTTTTCATCGTGTGCACTACTTACTACTCCTCTAGGTTTATAAAGTAAAACATATTCTTTAGCTTCTTTTTTTAAAGTAACTCCATTAACCGTAATAGTATCACTATAACTTACTTTAACTCCTAAAGTATTAACAACCTCACCATTTACTTTTACTTTACCTAAATTAATTAACTCTTCAGCTTTTCTTCTAGAACAATATCCACTATTTGCTATAACTTTTTGAAGTCTTTCCATACAAATCACCTATCAAAATTATACATAATAAACCTCAAAAAAACAAGGGAACCAAAATCAAAGCCATTATAACCATAAACAAGTCAGTAAGTAACCCTACCCATAAAGCATATTTTATTTTTTTAATACCAATAGTACCAAAATATAAAGTAATAACATATATTGTCGTATCACTAGAACCTTGAATAACCGAAGCTAAAACACTAATAAAACTATCTGGGCCATATACTTTATACATATCATTAAGTAAAGCTAAACCAAAACTTCCAGAAAGTGGTCTCATAATAGCTATTGGTAAAACCTGAGAAGGAATGTGTAAAAGCACAAGTAAAGGTTTTAAAAAATCAAAAAAATAATTAACCACACCGCTTTTTAAAAATATATTTACCCCAAATATCATCGCCAAAAGTGAAAAAAACATTGACTTAACCATTGGAAACCCTTCTTTAGCTCCACTTACAAAGCTATCATAAACATTTATTTTTTTATAAACCGCATATATAATAATTACTAAAACTAAAATTGGAATAAATAAACTAGAGGCCATTTTCACTTACTACCACCATCCTTTTTACTCCAAATTCTATCTATAATAAGCCCAAACAAAAATGAAATAAAACTGATAATCAAACAAGGAATAGCTATAAAAGAAGCATCTTTACTACTATAAAGCATTCTAAGTGAAATAATTGTAGTTGGAATTATACAAAAACCACACGTATTAATAATTAAAAAAGTGATCATACTCCGGCTTGCTTCTTCTTTATTTTTATTTAAACTCTGTAATGACTTCATAGCCTTAAGCCCCAAGGGTGTTGCCGCATTACCTAAACCAAACATATTTGAAAGTATATTAGAAGAGATATAACCAAATGACTCATGGCCCTTAGGAATATCTGGAAATATCTTGTGCAAAAGAGGATAAATTATTTTAGAAACCTTTGAAAGTAACCCTGATTCTTTCGCAATATTCATAATTCCAAGCCAAAGAGATACTAAAGGAAAAATCTGCATAACAAGTTCCAAAGTAACTTTACCAGAAGAAAGTATTTGAGTATTTAAAACATCTGCTTGACCAGTTAAAATTAAAAATAGAGAACCTATTAAAATTAAACTTACCCAAAGTTTATTAATCATGTTTAAAAAACTTCAAAACCCTATCCCAAAAACTTTCTTTTGTTTTCGTCTTTACAAATATATCTTCCTCACGAATCACTTTATCTCCTAAATAAACTTTAACCACCCCAACTTTATCTCCCGTTTTATATTTTCTCATTTTTTCAACCTCGTATTTTAATTTCAAAATATCCTTTTCATCTTCCCTAAGTAAATACTTAAAATTCCTTTTCAAATAAAGAGAATCCTTATCATAATACATCTCTCCTAAAATACTTATCTCACCTTTATTTAAAATATTATATGATGCATATTCTCCAAAAGCTTCTTCATATAAATTTTTATGATCATTAAAGTCATCACCATCATTAATTGTTACAACCGTCAAATTAACCCCATCTTTACTCGCACTTGTCACTAATGTTCTCTTAGCTATTTTTGTAAACCCCGTCTTGCCCCCCGTTGTATATTTATAAGTAGATAAAAGCTTATTTTTATTGTGCCATTTATAAACATTTTTATTGGTTTTAACCGTATGATCTTTAGTTTTAGTAATCTTTCTAAACTCTTCATTTTTCATCGCATAACTCATAAGTAAAGCCATATCATAAGCTGAAGAAAAATTGCCTTTTTCCTCATCTAATCCACTAGGATTATTAAAAGTGGTGTTTTTCATTCCCAAATTCTTAGCCTTATCATTCATCATTTTAACAAAACTATCAGTATCACCAGCCACAGCAACTGAAATAGCTAAAGCCGCATCATTCCCACTCCTAAGCATAAGTCCATAAAGTAAATCTTCTAACTTAATCCTCTCTCCTATCTGTACATAAATTCCAGATCCATAAGCTTTCAAAATCTCCTTTCCGATTGTCACCTCTTTGTTTAAATCACTATTTTCAATTGCAACTATTGCTGTCATTATTTTTGAAATTGAAGCCACACTTTGAACATAATGAACATCCTTACCATATATCACTCTTCCACTATCCATATCCATTAAAATGGCCGCCTTCGCACTAGTAGAATAAGCCATAACTTTAAAAGGCAAAAATAAAATTAATAAAAAAATTAACCTTTTCACACTATCACCTAAAAAATTATATACAAAAAAATGGACAAATATGTCCACTTTATTTACTCATTTTATCTAATAAATCAAAAGCTATAATTTCCTTCTTTTCTAAATGTGGTAAATCTTTTGAATTTTTTAAACTAGCACAAAGCATTTTAAATTCACTATTCATTTTATCCATATCATTACCTTTTAAATCCTTAGAATCTTTAACATCCGCAACTTCTAAAATCTCTTTACCATATAAATTACATAACCTATCTAAATTACGCGTACCAACAACCATATAAATATTTCTATAATTAGAAACCATAAACATTTCTTTAAAATTTTCTACCTTTACCATATCGATATTATCTAAAATAAAATACCAACTATGTCCTTTACACTCTTCATAAGCTAAAGATAAAATCATATTAACTAATAAGTTTTTAGAATCTTCTAATTTTGGAATTATAAATAAAGCTGATTTTTTATTAATAACTGTTTTATCTGTAGTTTCTAAAAATTCATTTAATTTAAACCCATCATTACTAATAACATTAAGACTATTTTCATAATTAATCAAATCATTAATAGCTATTCTTGTCACAGATATAATACTCGCTTTTGTTTCATATGGAGCAGATAAAACCGAAACTAAATCACGATAAGCACAGCTTTTAACATCCTTCAAAAGAAATTCTTTAATCGCTTTAATGTCTTGACTATCTAAAATATCTAAAAACCTAGAAACACTTAAAAAATTTATTTCCTCCTTATCTGCATATTCAAATAATTTAAATATATAACCTCTTACAAGTGAAATAGCTGACATAGACCAAAAAGGATCACCATTCGCACTAAAAGAAAATAAAGATTTAATCATATTACTAACAAGCTCATAAGTTTTATCTTTATCACCATTTTTATAATAATTGTAAGGTATTTCTAAAATATTTGTACAATTACTATAAATTGGATTATCAAAATTTAAAATCTTTATATCATAACCTTCTTTTTTTAATTCTTCCGCATAATTATTATAATATTCATAATTTTTATCAATAAATAATAAACTCCTATTATTTTTAATTAATTTGTCTAACATAGGCATAATAATACTAGAAGTTTTACCACTCTTGCTTTCACCAGTCACAATTACATTTTTAATCATTTTCAATCCTCCTTAACCAAAGTTAAAATTTTACCTTTAAATTTCTTTCTCAAAACTGTAATTTTATCATACATCTCTTGCAGTCTTTCCATCTCTTCAGAAATCTGATTTTGTTTTTTTATCAAAAATTGATTAGTACCATCGTCACTATCGTCATAGTTATTTAAAAAATTTTTATAATCGATGATCTCTTGTAAAGTAAAACCAACCTCTTTAAGTAAAACAATAAAACGTGCTTCCACAACATTATCCTCGGTATAATATCTATAATTTGTAAATTTATCGACAATCTCCGGTTTTAATAAACCAATATCGTCATAATATCTAAGTGTTCTGATAGAAATGTTTACTATATTAGAAAAATCACCGATCTTATAAACCACTAATCTCACCGCCTTTCAAACACATTATAACCCTACAGTTAACTAGAGAGTCAATTTTTTATAATTATAACAAAAAAATGTAGAATTAATCTACACTTTTAAGGATTTACCGTTTGATCATCAGATACATTACTATCTTCTTTTTTATCATTCGTATCTCCATCAGTCGCATCTTCAATCATATCTCCAATAACACCATCGTTATCTTCAGTATTATTATCCGTATCATCCGGCACTTCATTTACATCCGTAACTCCATATAAACCACTAAGTTTTCGTAAATCGTCATCACTTAAATTATCGATCTTCCACTCCTCATTCTTTTTAGTCAAATGAAAAGTAATAGTATAAGTTTCTGTATCAGTTACTTCTTTCAGTTTACCTAG
The DNA here is from genome assembly GCA_944329465.1 of uncultured Bacilli bacterium. GTDB lineage: Bacteria > Bacillota_I > Bacilli_A > RF39 > UBA660 > Coprosoma. The sequence goes on from CALVII010000010.1 coordinate 17,103, forward strand.
CCTATAAGATGCGAAAGTATTATCTTCGTCAAAAACATCAGGATTATTTAAGCGATAATCATTAGCTTCATTAACAGCATCCGCATAACTTCTAACTGTAATCTCCGCATCGACAGTTGCTGTATCGCCATCTATAGTTTCATCCTTTATTTCATACTGCATATCTTTATAATGTGTTTTCATGAAATCACTATAGTTATCTCTTTCCTCAGTCGTTAAAGTTGTATCATTTGTTAAAACATCATTTAAATCACTAACGACATCATCGTCACTAGTCTGATACTTATTCAAATAATCTTCAACTCTTTTAGTCGGAGTATTTCCCATATTAGCCGTGCAGCTACAGCCAGTGAGTAAAATGACTGCTACTAAAAAATATAATACTTTTTTCATAACTTCCCTCCTCAATTATATTGTGGAAAATTATGAAAATTTTATACTATTTTTTTTAAATTTTCTTTATAAATAGGTTCTAAAGAAAGTCCCATTTCTAAAAGTTCTTCATTAGTATACGACAAATGTCCCTTATAATTTTTAAAACATTTAATATATACCAAACCAGACATTTCTAAATCGGAATTAAAATAATTGATATTGCCAGTTTTCGTTTTATAAAATAAATCACCATATACTTTCGCATTTTCTAAAGTTAATTCCATAAAACCACATCTTATTAAATTTTTAATTAGAGCTTGATTACTTTCATTCTCTCTTAAAGCAAAATATCCTAAATCTGGTGTTTTTAAAACAACTCCATTAACAATTTTAAAATTATCCTCACTACATCTATTTATATCAAAAAACTGATTATAAGTAGGATCTATAATATAATCTTTAGTTTCACCTAAAACATTAAACTGTGCAGTTAAAAAACTATGTCCTAAAATATCACCAACAATTGCTTTTTGCGTCTCGATAGGATTATAAACAATATTTAATTTATCAAAGTATCTTGCGATAATTGACTGTGCAGTATCACACATAAAACTAAATTTATAATCATTTACATCTTTATCTTTTTTAGAAGAAAGCAAAACTCTAGTTTGATAAACAATATAATTTAAATAATAATCAACTTCATTTTGGGTTAATGGATATCCATTCAAACATTTATTTTCTATATCGCTTATTATATCTAAATCCACATTATCCATTATATTTATCTTTACATTAAAAATTTGATCCAACCTACTCACCCAATTACAGTATATACAAAATGAAAAATATTATCAATCTATTCGACCACTTTTCGACCATATAATTTAAAAATCATAAAAAAAACGAACTATTACTAGTTCGAGTAACTATCAATTTGGTGGACCCGAGGAGAATTGAACTCCTGTCCAGAAACACTTCCAAATAAACATCTACAAGTTTAGTTAGTTAAAAATTTTCCTAGCAAAGATTAGTAACTAACAACTACTATACTAGTAAGCCTATAAAATTCATTGCTACTGCTAGGCTAAGTAACAGTATATCTTCCTAAAAGCGAACCCTTAAAATTCCTCGGAAGCAAAGGAATTAAAAGAGTGTACCTTGCCAACCTTAGGCAAATGCTGGTACGTAATTATTTCTGTTTCCAGTTATATTTAAATTTAGACTTAACGTGTCACTCCGACTTGCCATTTATTTTTCCATATCCCTGTCGAAACCAAAAAACGGGCCCAATTTATTAAAGCTCTTATATTATAACACATAAAAGCTTTAATACAAAATCTATTTTTTTAATCTTGATCTAATATTTCTCTCTATATCTCTTTTTTTAATATCTTCTCTTTTATCGTAATTTTTCTTACCTTTAGCTAAACCAATCAATATTTTTGCTCTTCCTTTAACTAAATAAACTTTTAAAGGAACAATCGTATAACCTTCTAATCTTATCTTATCTCGAAATTTTAAGATCTCTTTTTTATGTAAAAGTAATTTTCTTTCCCTAGTTTCATCATGATTAAATATATTACCATTTTCATAACCACTAATATGCATATTTATTATATACATCTCACCATTTTTTACTCTTACATAACTATCCCTAATATTAGCTTTACCTAATCTTAAAGACTTAATCTCTGTTCCAGTTAAAACAATTCCTGCTTCAACTGTATCAAAAATCTGATAATTATACTTTGCCTTCCTGTTTACTATTTCCATTTTTATCACCTTTTTTATATGGTCTAAAATTAATAAGCCCCTTATCTTTTATAACACTATCGACAATAATATCTATTTTATCACCAAGCATGTACCTTTTTTTACTTCTCTTACCAACTAAACTAAATGTCGACTCGTCATAAAAGTAATAATCATCCTCAAGCTGATCTATCTTAATCATACCTTCTACTAAATTATCGAGTTCTACATAAATACCATAATTAGTAACCGTACTAATAATACCTTTATAAACCTCACCAATATGTCCTTCCATATATTCAGCCATTTTCATATCGTCCACATCACGTTCACATTGTGTCGAAGCCATCTCTCTTTCAGACGAATGCTTAGCCACCTCAGGTAAGGTACTATTATAATAATCTATAACTTCATTATCGATATTATGATTAAATAAATATGTTCTAAGTAATCTATGAACAGTTAAATCAGGAAATCTTCTAATTGGTGATGTAAAATGCGTATAAAATTTACTAGCCAAACCAAAGTGTCCAATATTCACACTGTCATAAATAGCTTTCTGCATACTCCTAAGTAACATTGAGGATAAAATACTATATTCTTTCTTACCCTTAAGTTGTTTTAAAATATTTTGAATAGTTTTAGGAGTAATATTTTTAACGTTCGCATTTACTTTATAACCTAAAACACCAACAAAATGTAAAAAATTTTTAATTTTCTCCTCATCCGGTAAACCATGTACACGATAAATAAAAGGTAATTCCATATATGAAATTGTGGTTGCTACCGTCTCATTAGCCATAATCATAAAATCCTCGATTAAATTCTCACCGGTATCTTGAATTCTTTTTTGAATATCTATCGCTTTACCATTTTCATCTGTAATAATTTTAGGTTCAGGCACATCAAAATCGATATAACCTTTTTCTAACTTACTCTTTCTAATTATTTTAGAAAGTTCTTCCATTAATCTTAAATCATCCGCAAACTCTTCATAACCCTCTGGAACAACATTTTCATTTAAAATTTTATTGACATTCTTATAAGTCATTTGCTTGCGAGATTTGATATAACTTTCAAAAATATCGCTATCAACTAACTTACCCTTATCGTCAATTTCCATCTCACAAGAAATAGTAAGTCTTGTCACATCAGGATTAAGTGAACAAATACCATTAGAAAGCTGATGTGGAAGCATTGGTATAACTGTATTAGCCAAATAACTACTAGTTCCCCTTAAATAAGTCTCATCACCTAAAGCTGTTCCCTCTTTAACATAATGACTGACATCTGCAATATGTACTCCTAATAGATAATGTCCATTATCTAACTTTTTAATACTAATTGCATCATCGATATCTTTAGTATCATCACCATCTATAGTAAAAATAACTTCATTAGTTAAATCACGTCTTCCTTTAAGCTCACTTTTACTAACTTCACTTGGAATATCTTTAAGTTCTTCTATAACCTTCTCTGGAAAAACATCATTAATTTGATATCTAGCCGCAATGGATAATATATCAACCCCAGGATCATCTTTATGACCTAATATACGTATTATCTTACCTTGATAATAATTAGTTTTTTGAATTTTATTTTCGATCTTTACGACAACCTTATGCCCAGGAACCGCTCCTTCTGCATCTTTAATTTCCACGACAATATTTATTTTATCGTCATCTAATTTAAGAAAATTTTTGCCGTCTTTCTTATAAAACTCTCCAACTAATAAATTAGTCAAATTGCGATTGTTAACCCTAACAACTGCCGCCTCACGTCTCGATTCGTCTAAAACTTTAATAACAACCTCGTCACCATCAATTGCTCCATTAACATTGTTTATAGAAACATAATAATCCCTATCTTCACCATCTATAATAACAAAACCGAATCCTTTTCTATTAGCGGCAAAAGTACCTATCTTCTGAGATTTATCGTCAAACTTCGCATACTTTCCCTTGTTCGTAAGTCTTATTTTTAATTCCTTAATAAGTTTACTTAACACTGAAGGTAATTTAGGAATCTCTTCATCTGTCAACTTTTCTAAAATCTCGTCATATGTTAAAGCTTTATTATGACCTACAATTATATTTAAAACCTTTTCTTCCAACTTGTTCACCCCTTCATAATTATTATAAAGCAAAAAAGCTAAAAAATATAGCTTTTATTAGTTTTTAATTTTCTCTTTTACGTAATATCCTATACTAAACAAACTAGCTCCCATAAAAGCCACAATCATATCCATCATCGTGTCTGTAACTCCTGTTTCAGCCACTCTTTGTGCATCTCCTCCAACAAGTAAATTACATACAAACTCAAACGTTTCCCAAGCAAATGCACATAAAGCACTAAATGAGATTATAAATAATATCTTAAACCAAATTTTAGAAATACCTTTTGGTAAAAATAACATTCCAGTATAAGCCGTAAGTACACCAGAAAATGTATGTACAATCTTATCAAAGCCTTCCCATTTATTATAAAATTCTAAAGTAACACCCATATAATGAGCCAAGAAAATAAATATAAGCCACACACATATTACTCCATCATTTAATTTTACCTTAAATAATTTATTAACTATATAAGGTAAACTAGCCGTTAAAATAATACTTGAATCTTTTAAAATAATAACTAAACCTCTATCAAGCTCTCCCATAATAGTAATAAAAGAGCAAACTAAAGTAATAATAAGTATACTTATATTAATCTTCTTCATGACCGATTTCCTCCACCTCTACTTGATTAATTGCATTAAATCTTTTAGTAATTTTATCAGTTGTTGTATGAATATCCTTAACATCCTTACTAACCGTCTCAATACTTCTATAAAGTTTATCCCATCTATCTTTATATCTTTTAAATTCCACATCTAAAAGTCTAAGTTCTTGATGGATAACCTTTGTATATTTATCTCTTTCAATATTTTTAATAATAATTTCAATCGTTGTAAGTGTACTAATTAAAGTAGTTGGTCCACATATCCATACCCTTTTATTATATGCATAATCTATAATATCCTGGTGATATGCATTAACTTCCGCAAAAATAGCTTCTGCAGGTAAAAACAGCATAGCTTGATCAGTCGTCTCACCTGGAATAATATATTTAGATGCGATCGCATCAATATGTTTTTTCATATCACTTTTAAATTTTCTTTCAGCTAGTGTTTGATTAGGTGATTTTTTATCAACCATTGCTTGATAATCTTCTAATGGAAATTTAGAATCTATCGCAATTAAACCTAAAGGTTCAGGTGCGAAAATAACACTATCCGCAATAGTACCATTACTCAAAGTATACTGCATTCTATATATATTATCTTTATTTTCACCAAAAACATTCACTAAAATATGTTTTAAATTTACTTCTCCAAAAATTCCTCTTGTTTTCTTATCAGTAAGAATCGATTGTAATGACACAATATCTGTAGATAAAGAATCAATTTTTTTCTGTGCTTCATCTATTTTAGATAATCTTTCTAAAACTGAAGTAAAAGTTTTATTCGTTTTTTCAAAATTTTGATCTAATCTTTCATTAACCTTATCGTTAATCAAATTTAATCTATGATCAATTCTTTCATTTAAATTATTAAAATCATCAGTTAAATTCTTATTAATATCATTTTTAAAATCACCTAATTCTTTAACAATTTCTGTCTCTAATTTACCTAATCTCTCTGTAATGTTAGATTCATTAACATTCTTTGTTAAAGCAATTATGCTAATAATTAATATAACAACAAGTAGTCCAATTATAATATATTCCATATTACCACCCCTATTCTGTATATTCACTATAACACACACTTATGTTCATGTAAAGAATTTGAAATAATTATAATGTATATTTTGAAAACTCTTATTATCCTTAAAAAAAGTTAGACATTAAATTCTAACAATTTTTACTTATTTCAAACTCTTAATTTCTTCTATAGATAATCCAGTTGTCTTAGAAATAACTTCAATATCAATATTTTCTTTTAATAAATTCATTGCGATTTTTCTCTTTTCTTCCTTTATACCTTCTCTTCTTCCAATCTCTTTAAAAGTATTGTTAGTCTTTCTCATATCTTCTTCAGCTGATAAAAACTCTTTGTATTCTTTATTGTCATTTAATGTATTTATCTTTTTCTTAAAACCTTCCATATATGGATCACCACTTTCAATCTTATCTAACTCTTCTTTATTACAATCTAAAATAGCTAAAAACTCGTATTTCTTATCTCCACTATACCATAAATCCTTTATTTTATCTATATTATATTCATAGATTTTAAAATTATCTACAAATTCAATTCTCGTTTCAACATCAGCCGGTTTATATCTTCCTAAAATCGGATAACAACTTGGTAATCCCCATGTAAAGTTTATCTGCATAACATCATTCATATCTAAATAACTCTCACCTATTTTCACATCTTCATTATACTTTCCACTTACATATGAAAAATTTCTTCTATGCATACCTTCATAAAAACCAGAATTTACTTCTACATTAATCAATTTATTGTCTGCTTTAATTAATAAATCTAATATCTGACCTTTCGCATATATATTCTCTTTTATCTTCTCTGGTGAATATATTTTTATTATTTGTATTTTAGTATTCAAACATCTTTCTATTAAAGTTTTTAGTAAAAATGTGTTATTTTCATCACAAAATATTGATTTAAATACATTATCGTTTTTCGCTGTATAAAATGTCTCTTGAGTATCTATCACATCTTTCTCCTTTCTAACTCCTACATATATTAATATACGATCTTTTTCACCTATTTCCCTTTTTAATTTAAAAAAAATATCAAAAAATTGATACTTTTTATGAATTTAAAATCCAAGCTTCATATCCACCTATAATATTAAATACTTGATAACCCTTTGCTCTTAAAACTTGTGCTAAAGTTTTTGAAGAAGTTCCTTTTTGACAATAAATATAATAAGTTAAATTTGGATCTAAATATTTTTCTGGATTATTTAAAAGCATATTCGCGTTTATATTTTTTGCTCCTGGAATATGATTGTCATTAAATTTCTGAGGTATTCTAATATCTATAACATTAGGATTATATACTTTTAAAAAATCACTGATCAAAATTTCCACCATATCACCTCTAACATATTATATGTATTAATAATTATTTAAATATTTCATTACACTAAAAAAATCCTTTAAACTAAAGGATTTAATCGTCATCGTCTGCAAAAAAGTCGTCAAAAAATTGATCATCTGTAACATAATCTTTAGGCTTTGCTAGCTCTATTTTAGCTTCTGACTTAACAATTTCACTGTTAGGTTTATTATGTTCTTCTTTAACTGTCTGATTCACCTTATTTGTAATCCGTGCCGCAAAATCTGCACTGTTAAAATTATTCTTAACCTCAATTTTTTCTTTAGATATATTTTTCTTAACTTCATTATTAACAATATTGTTATTTGCGTTATTTATATCCAAAGGATTAATTGCTGGATTATTCGCCATATTAGCTGGAACTTTAACAGGTTCAATTTTACCAACTGAAGATGTACCTTTACCCATAATACCTGCTTGTTTACGCTGCTCTTCTTTTTCGTATTTTTCCACAGCTTTATCTATATTCTTAAGCATATCCTGCATTGTCATGGGTCTTTGAGGTGCCCCACTAGGCATAGAACTGCTCATACCAGGTAATCCTGTACCATTTTTATTCATATTAGGCATAACCTGACTAAGAAGCTTATTCATACTCTCTTCTCTTTTAGCTTCTCTTTTTTTATTTACAAAAGTTTTCAAATCAAAAGTATGTACACTTTGCTTTTGTCTAGTTGGATAGGTAGCCTTTTCACATTTGTCAGCTTCTCCCCAATCAATTTGCCAATTAAGTTTTAACTTAGTTCTAAAAGGATCCATACGAAGTCTAAGTAAAATTATTTCACCAACTTTTAATTTCTGTAAATCACTAACTGTAATAAGCGGTCTAGTCTCTTCTATAGCCTTACCATCTTTATCCTTCTTATCAGTCTTAACCTTAATCTCACCACACATCTCACTAATTTCTTTCAATGCCGCAAGTTCTGTACTAATCAAATAAACAATATTTGTACAGTTACCTCTAATTGTATCTCCTTTTTCTTTACCATAAACCTCAGATAATTGTGCATAGTTTTGAATAACAAAGAAAAATCTCATTCTTCTACTTCTTGCGGCTGATACCATCGTATCGACATCTTTTAAAGGTGGCATATTCGCAAACTCGTCAAGCAAAAAATTAGTTCTATATGGAAGTTTTCCGCCACATTTTTGAGCATAATCAACTAAAGTTTCATAACACTGTTTAAGGAAAATAGTAACCAAAGAATGATAAGTTTTCTTTTCATCTTGGATAACAATAAATACCGCTGTTTTTTTTCTACCAATATCCTCAAATTCAAAATCACTATGTGAAAGCATCTCAGATAAGTTTTCACGAGAAGCAAATAATCTTATTTTTTGTTTAAATACTGATAAAATACTGCCTTTAGTATCACTAGGAGCCGAAATTGTAGAAGAAGCACTTATATATGCCGGACTAGTTGGATCTTTCGTCTTAAAATACTCATTAGAATACGTAGAATTAGGTCCACATTTATCCTCACCAACAGTAGTAAATAAATTGACACTATTTAAATTAATTTCTTCTTCCTTCGCATCCTCGAATAAACCTAAACAAATACCAGAAAAATAATCTGCCGAAGTCTTTTCCCAAAATGGATCATTATTTTGAGCATTCTCATCATATAAAATATTCATTGCAAGGTCATCAGTAAGCTCATTTGCCTTATCAGAATTACCTTCTTTATAGTATTTATAAGGTAAATGTAAGGGATTCCATCCACTACCTTGCTGAGGATTACGAAAGTTTAAAAGTACAACATTATACCCTCTTTTTCTAAGCATCTCAGCCGTCGTTTCATAAATTTCACCCTTAGGATCTGTTATAATCATTGATTCATCATGTTTAGCCAAAGAATGAACAAGTGGAAAAATTGCCACCTGAGTTTTACCAGCACCCGTAGAACCAATAATCAAATTATGTCCCTCACCATTATCAACCCACATTTTTTTACCATCATTGATTAATGGAAGTCCGCCAGCCTCAGCATGAGGTGCTTGAACCTTAACCATCGTAAGTTCTTTTTTCATCTCATCTTCATTAGTCCATCTAGAATATCCTTTTGAAGCTTTTTTACCCTCTGTGGAAAAGCCAAAACCTTTTTCTCTATCAAAAAATCTATCTGATACACTAAAAACACTAGCCACCAAAGCAATAATATAACACGTAAAAGTAAGTCCTATCATATCAGAAGAAAAAGCTGGAAAAGGATTAAATCCATGAAATGGATGATCTAAATCACCTTTTGCAAACTGAATAATATTTAAAATAGCAATTGCTACAAAATAAAGTAAAACAAGTGCATAACCGCCAAATATTATCCAATCTTTTTTATCCGCTCTAAACTTTAATTTCATGTCTAAAACCTCCATTAATAAATTAACACTATTATATCAAAAAAAGCAATATTTGTTAATATTACCTTTTTATATTATTACAATCTATTATTTTTTCTATTTTTTATAAATATAAATAGTGCAATTATACAAGCAACAATAATTATCACTAATATAATTATTAAAATTATCGAATTAAATATAAAACTTGATGCTCCATCACCGCCAGACTCTTTAGGTTGTTCAAATTCAAAATAAACTGATTTATCAACATAATTATTTCTATCTATAGTCCAAGTGTAAGTATTACCATTTACTTCATCCGCATTATGTTTAACCACCTTGTTAT
>CALVII010000011.1 GCA_944329465.1 uncultured Bacilli bacterium
GTCATATTTGACCCTCTTCCAATAGTTCATTTATCACTAGTTTTTGGTTCCACCAACACTACTTGACAAAGAACCACGAGTTTTCCCGCGGTACCACCTTATTTTATTTTTTAAATACACTTTATAACTATAACGCGTTACCGTTCTATTTTACTTAATTTCAAAAAGAAACATCAAGAGTGATCTATATATTAAAAAGCTATTAGTTCACATCAACCACTAACTTTCTTTAAGCTTTTATCTAATATACCGTCTCTATCTTTTGTTTTTATAAATCTAATTTATCAATATCATTTATTATATCTAATTGTGATTCGATAATGTTTTTAAGTCTACGTTTTAAAACATTTATATTTCTTTTAACCATATCGGCATCATTTTCGATTTTTTCAGCTTTTATTAAAGCTTCATTTACTATTCTACTAGCATTCTTTTTAGCATCGTCTAAAATTATTTCACTTTCACGACTAGCGGCTACTTTTAATTGATCTGAGGTCTTTTGAGCCATTAATATAGCTCTATTTAAGGTACTTTCCATACGTTCATATTGTTCGAGTTTTTCTTTTAGAGCATTAGTTTGTTCTAATTTTGATTTTAAACGTCTTATTTCATCATTTTTATCGACGATTAATTTATTTTTTGCATCTATATCAGCAATCATTTTTTCGACCCTTTTAATAACTTGATCTAAGAAGTTATTAACTTCTTCAGGGTCGTAACCTCTCATGACTCTTGTAAATTTTTCCATAAATTCGACCTCACCTCGGCGATAAGCGCCCTATATTCTTTTACCACTCTATATCTATATTATTGTTATCGTGAATTCCTTTTCCTTCAGTATCGTTAGTTATTTTACCTTGAACACTGACATTATTTGGGGTGCATAGGAATATGCCTCCACCAATTTTTTGCAGATCACCACCGATCGCATATATTGTACCACTTAGAAAATCAACTATTCTTTTAGCTTGTTCAGGGGTAACTCTTTTTAAGTTAACAACTACAGTATTTCTTTTCTTTAAGTGATCAGCTATTTGCTGTGATTCAGAGTAAGCTCTTGGCTCTAATAAAATCATTTTAGCTCCGCCTTCTTCGGTTAGTGCCTCCTCTGCTTTTAAATCATAGTATTGATCATTTGATGGTGCGGCAAAAACATCTTCTTCTTCACCCATGATTTTTTTAATCAAACCCATATTTATCCTCCTTAAGCTTTATAAACTATTTTGCTATAATTAATTTTATCATAGATTTTAGAAAAATGAAATGTTTTTCCTTATACTTTTCTTATTTTGTGTAAAGTTGGCAATAAAATACAATTTATTTGTTTATTTTTATTTTGATAAGTTTGGAATTTTATCTTACTTTGATATAATTTAATAAAGGAAGTATGATTTATGACAAGAAAAAGAAAGAAAAAGCGTTTTAGAAAAGTTATTTTTATATTGATAATTTTAGGAGTTGTTTTTGGTGTTTATATATTTTTAAACAAAAAAAGTTTTTTAAACAAAATTAATTACAGCATTAAAGGTAAGATTACATATTACGATATTTATGGCATTCACATGAATTTTGAAGGTGATTTTAATTTAAAAAAAGGTTATAGTAATCCCAAACTTGTTTTAACTGATGGTTTAAAGGAAAAGATTATTCCATGGAAATTAGAAAATGAAGGTAATGATTATACTTTTAAAACAAGTGATTATATTAATGATGGAATTAACTTAGAAAGTTTAGAAAATGGCACTTATTATTTTTTGATAAAGGTGAAATCTGATGATAAAGATGTATATTTCCCACTTATCAACGATACTGATTACGAGGATTTAACTTATTATACTTTGACTAAAAAAGGCAGTAACAAAGTTATTAATATTAACTGGGACAAATATCAAGGAAATGAGTTTTTGGGCTTTTATATTAAAAACACTGATTTGCCTGCTGATGTTTATGATATTACTATAGATCCAGGTCACGATGTGAATGATGCCGGGATGATAGCATGTTTAGATGGAAGTGTGCCAAATAGTTTAGGTGGATGTTCGGGAAGTAAAACTTACAAAGAATCAGATTTAAATTTTAATGTTTCAAAAGAATTAAAAGAGGAACTTGAAAAATTAGGTTATAAGGTCAAACTTACTAGAGGTAAAAATGATTCTTTACCAACATATGGCCAGATGGGAAGTGGAACTACGGCAAATACGACTAAATCTAAGTTTAATATTGCTTTACACCACAATTCAACTAATGTTACTGGTGGTATGGCTTCAACACACGGTTTGGAGGTTTATGTGGCTTCTAACAGTAAATTAGATTTAGCAAGGTTACTTGTTAAAAATATATGCGAATATGCTCAAACAGATACTTCTACTAAAAAAGAGTTTAAAGTAGAAAATGGAATATATAAAAGACTTTCGGATGATGGCACACCCTATTATTATATGATTAGAGAAGTTGGAGGAATTGCGACAGGAGCTTACGTAGATGGCAGTAATACTAAATATGATGAAAATCCTTATTATAATTCCAATAATACAGCTGAAGGTTATTTATTGGAACTTGGTTATATCGATAATGTTAAGGAGCTTAAAAATATAATTAATAATTCTAAAGGTTATGCGAGGGGAATAGCTAAAGCGATAGACGAATATTTAAAAGAAAAGTAAAAACCACGGTTATTGAAAATCGTGGTTTTATTGTAAATTACCAGCTATATGAGTAATATAGACTTCTATTTTATCATACTCAAACGGCTTGTAGCCGGTTCCAGCAACAAATGTAGCTTTAGCACTAACGTTACTATCATCTACAATATTTTCATTATTAAAATATTGGACACCAACTATATCGTTATCTTTAAAAGCAACAATATAACCATCTAATAATGATAATTTTTCAGTATTATTATTGTTAAAATTCACATCTACGGTAAGTGAATTATCGTCATTGGCTTTTTTTGTTAAAGAGTATTTGATTTTACCCACATCCATTTTGTTTTTATATGAAACATCCTCTTTATTTATACTAATTTTAATTTTTCCAGCATACTGATCTTTATCCAAATCAGGTAATCTGAACATAAAGACATTACTATTATTTTCTAATACCAGCTGTTTAACATTATCACTAATAATTTGTTTGCCTAATTCATCGTAAGCTTTAATATCTACTGATCCATTATAGGTTTTGTCTTCGTTTGATTTTACTAATACTGCTAGTGTGGTATTATATAAAATATTGGCTTTAACTTCAAATTCGGTTTTATTATTAATTTCAATTAATTTATCATCATAATATTTATATTTAGTAGAGCCTTTGATAAAAAACATAATTATAATTAAAATAATAACAATTAAACATAGAACACCAATAATAATATTTTTTACATTTTCTTTTTTCATTTTACCAATTTCCCTTCTAAGCACTAAATCCACCTCTACATTCATTTGGACTACCATATTTACAGCTATTCCACCTATTGACATAGCCTCCTGTACAACAATATTTGTCATAATTATTTACAGTCACATCTTCCCAGAGACAACAGCTGCCGTCAACATAATCGACATCATAACCATATATATAATAGCACATTGATTCATGAGTGTGTAATCGGTGACATACATATTCGTTAGTGGTTATTGGATTAGAACATTTATAACCACAGCCGGCATTGGCACTCCATACGCTATCATAACCTCCTTGACAAGTGTTTACGGTGTATTTGCAGCTACTGTATTTATAAGTATGAGAAGAACTTGTAACGTTTCCAGCATAATCCGTGCATGAGGCATTTACTGTTTTATTACTAGAACCACTTAATCCAACAGTCCAAGACTTTGTTCCAACAACTCCACTAATGGAATCAGAACATGAAATTGTGGCAGTGAAATGGCCACTAATACCAAAGTTTACAGTCGGTGCAGTCGCATCTCTCTTAACTGTTCTTGAACACTGATTAGTATTCCCAGCTTTATCTTTTACAAAAGTATAATATGTAATACCTTTAGTATCATCAGAAAGAGTCATAGTTGTACTTCCATTATAATTAACCGTACTATTATTACTCATTCCTTGAGCTGCTACTCCACTTAAGTTATCATCATTAACTGTACTAAATACAACATTACTTCTATACCAGTTATTATTTCCTTTAGTTCCACTTTCAGACATATTACATGTTGGTTTTGTCGCATCTTTCTTAAATGATATATTACATTTGCCTAAATTTCCTGCTTTATCTTTTACATATCCATAATAAGTAATGTTAGCTATATCCGCACTTTGTACTTTACTACTTATCTTACCAAAAGTGTTCGCACTAGATGTACTGATTCCATAGTTAGCCACACCACTTAAATCATCTTTTAAATTCTCATTATTTTTTCCAAAACTAACAGTCACATTACTTCTATACCAACTATTATCACCCATCGTTCCCGCAAGTGATAAACTGCATGTTGGGGGTACACTATCCACATTTACAATATCTATCTTTGAACTAATAATATTACTTGTTGAACCTCCACTACCAACATATTGAGCTTCTAGTGGAGTCAAAGCAGAAGACTTATCAAAAATAAGTTCCGTCTTTCCACCTTTTCGGCTATCAATATTAACTTCAATCCAACTTCCATTATCAATTCGGTATCTCGCCTTATAATCTCCATCAGTAGCTGGCCACACTATTTGAACAGTTCTTTTTGGAACCCAGTTACTACCATTTGGCGTTACAATATAATCGATAAATGGTAATGAGGCAAATTCCTCACATTCGTCACCCTTTTTAAATTCATGATCTGTGTTTCCACTGCTATAAATTGTTACCATAACCGACATATCTGATACATCCTCACCAGTAACAACATCAATTACTGGCTCAGCTAATTTTCCATCTTCGATCAAACTTCTTATTGTTACACAATATCTGCCACTTTTTCCTGGTGGATACTCTTCCGGATGTTCTTTTATATATTGATCAACCGCATTATATATAATATTTCCTCCAGCTTTTTTCGCCTCATCTCCACTTTTAGATAGTCTATTAATTATTCCAGGAATAATTAATAATAATAACAAAGCTATTATTACAAGTACTCCTAAAAGTTCAGCTAACGTAAATCCTTTTTTCTTCATAGCCCTCTCCTATTATCTAATATCTTTATTATAAAATATTTTGGTTATAAAATCAATCGTTGACCAAAAAAATGTCAAAATTCATTTTGACATTGGTTTATCTCTCGGAAAGACCTTTTTACTTCATATAAAGCCCAGGTTTCCCCTTATATAGTGTCGGAGAGTAAATTACAGGTTACAATTCTCTAATTAGAAACTATTTATAAATTGTTCAACTTTGGGTGTTCAGTTCAGATATGATATTATTTTTTGATTAATCTTTTACTTGGTGTTGTTATTTTCTTTAAAAAAGTAGCTGGTTTGATAACAAACATTTTATTAATTAATTTTTTAAAACTAAGTAAAGCTATAGATACGGTGAAAATAATGGCTATTGTCGCAGAAAATATGGCTATAGGAGCCGTTTTTTTCTTTTGAAGTTTATATGTGCGAGGTGGATTTACTTTTTTAGAAAGTTTTGGGTTTCCTGTTTTGGGCTTTTTTGAATTATTATGATTAATTTTAGATTTATTAGTATTTGTTTTATGTATTAGTTTTTGAATTTCTTTTTTCTTTATTTTTACAGTGATTTGAGGCTTTTCCTTGTTTTCTTTAAAAACCATTATAGTTTTTTTACTTATATTTGGGGTTATAATAATAACTTTACCAAATAAACTTTTACTTTCGATAATATTTAGTGATGGATGGTGTGAATAAATGATTTGGTTAACGATTCCACCTTCATTATCTGAAAAGAGATTTATTAAATATTTACTTATTATTAAAACATTAATTTCATAACCTTTTATTATATATTTTATGAAAAAAGGCACTTTAGAATTTCTGGTAATTGTTTTGTTTTTTACTTTTTTATTTAAAATATCATAGATTTTATTAAGGTTTTTAAAAAATATTAATTTTAGAAATTTGTGTTTTATTAAATGCATATTGTTCATATTTAAAACCATATTTTATTATTTAAATATTCTTTTAAATCTTCTACTTTAATTACATCTTGTTTCATAGTATCTCTATCTCTTACAGTTACAGTACCATTATTAATGGTTTCATCGTCGACAGTGATACAAAATGGGGTTCCAGCAACATCTTCTCTTCTATATCTTTTACCAATATTACCTGTTTCGTCATAAGTTACCATGAAATTTTTAGAAAGCATATCATAGATTTCTTCGGCTTTTTCTTTATGATGTTTTTTGACAAGTGGTAAAATAGCCGCTTTATAAGGGGCAAGAAAAGGATGAAAATGCATAACTTCTCTAGTAGTACCATCTTCCAAAATCTCTTCTTCATAGGCATCACATAATATAGCTAAAGCCAATCTATCGGCTCCAACACTTGATTCAACAACGGTTGGTATAATTTTTTCATTAGTATCTGGATCTAAGTATCTCATTTGATTTCCAGAGTATTCTTCGTGTCTTGATAAATCATAAGTTCCTCTATGATGGGTTCCCCAAAGTTCGTCAAAACCAAAAGGAAATTTATACTGAATATCACAGGCAGCTTTACAATAGAAAACTAATTTTTCATGATCTTTAAATCTGATATTTTCTTCTTTAATTCCTAAGTTAGTTAAGAAGTTCCAAGCTTTATTTTTATAGTTTTCATAAAAGTTCATTGAATCTTCTTCTTTACAGAATAGTTGGTGCTCCATCTGTTCAAATTCAACTGTTCTAAAAGTAAAGTTACCTGGGGTGATTTCATTTCTAAAAGCTTTTCCTATTTGTCCGATACCAAATGGAAGTTTAGCTCTTACCGATTTTTGAACATTTAAGAAATTGACAAATTCTCCTTGAGCAGTTTCTCCTCTTAGATATACTTTAGAAGAGGCATCTTTGATAACTCCTCTATTTGTTTCGAATAAAAGATTGAACTGTCTGATTTTAGTCCAATTTGCTTTACCACATTTTGGACATTTAATATTATTTTCTATGATGTAATTATATAACTCTTCGTCAGTTAAAGAATCGCCATCAATTTCTTTATTTGCTTCTTCAACTAATTTATCGGCACGCCATCTTGACTTACACTCTTTACAGTCGATTAGCGGATCTGAGAAGTTTTGAACATGACCTGAAGCTTCCCATACTTTTGGGTTCATTAATATTGCTGCATCAACGCCATAACTATGTCTACTTTCTTCTATAAATTTTTTCCACCAAGCTTTTTTTAAGTTGTTTTTAAGTTCAACTCCAAGTGGTCCATAATCCCAAGTGTTGGCAAGGCCACCATAAATTTCACTACCTTGAAATATGAAACCATATTGTTTACAGATACTGACTAATTTGTCCATTGTTAATTTTTCCATAATTACCTCCTAATAAAAATCCTCCTAGAAATATAAGGACGGTTGCCCGCGGTTCCACCTTATTTATTCTAGAAGAATCACTTTCTAATATATGACTCCCTGTTTTCCACGCAGATCATCGCCTTTCAATATTAATTTTATGTTTTTCTTTTAACTTAGTCAAGTTAATTTGTTAATTTTTGTAAATTTTTGATAAAACTTTTACTTTTTAAATATAGTCCAGTATATCTAGAATAATAATCGTCTAAAAACTGGTTGATTTCGTTTTTAGATTTTGGACTTATATCTAATTTAGATATTTTACTTATGTCGACATAGTAAAACATTCTAATTAATTTGATAGTTTTATCTGAAACCATATTTTCATTTGTATAACAGTTTTTACAGACATAACCTCCACGGTAACTAGACAGGGTTACTATATTAGTTTTTCTTCCGCACATGGCACAAGAATCGATTATCGGCATGACTCCTAAAAATTCTAAATATTTTAGTTCTAATATATTCATAATTACTAAAGGATCAAATCCTTCGTCGATTTTTTTTAAACTCTGAATTAACAAGTCAAATATATGAGGATTATTGTTTTGTTTGATTACTCCTTCACTAAGTTCTAATATATAGGCGGCATAACTAATAGAGGATATGTCTTTTTTTAAGTTTTTAAAATTATCTAAAACACTTACTTCTTTTAATGTAGATATTTTATTTTCTTTATAGTAGATTATAAATTTTCCATAGGTTAATTTAGAAGATACACTTCTTAAAGGACTTTTTAAGTTTTTACATCCTTTGGCCATCATGGAAATTAATCCTTTTTCTTTAGTTATGACATTTAATATTTTGCTTGTCTCTCCATAACTCGTTTCATTTACTATTATCCCTGTTACTTCTTCTAAGTTCATTTTTATCCTCTTCTTTATATTTTAGGTAATATTCAATTTTACCTGTTAATCTAAATAAGTTCCATAAATCTTCTTTATTCATTTTGATCACCATTTATATTTTGGTGATTTTTGATTATTTTTATTCAGTAAAATCATTGAAGTTAAATTCTTTTAAATATTTTTCTTTATCACGCCATTTTTCAATTGTTTTCACATATAGCTCTAAATATATTTTAGTCTTTAATATTTCTTCTAAATCTTTTCTAGCTAAAGTGCCTATTTTTTTGATCATTTGGCCATTTTTACCAATTATTATTCTCTTTAAAGAATCTCTATCGACGATAATGGCAACATTTATAATATTTTTATCTTTATCTTTGATAACTTTTTCAGTTAAGCAGGTTACTGAATGAGGAACCTCTTCTTTGGTTAACCATAATATTTTTTCTCTAACTATTTCAGATATCATGAAGTGCATAGATCTATTGGTGATCATGTTCTCGTCAAAGTATTTGATATTATCTGGCAGATACTGTTTGATTACTTTGATTAGTTCGTCTATATTTTTGTTTTTTAAAGCTGAAATAGGAACAATTTCTTTAAAGTTATACAAATCTTTATATTCTTTTATTTTTAAAAATATTTCGTCTTTTGATAATCCATCTATTTTATTGATAACTAAAATAACGGGTTTATCTATATCTTTTAATTTTTCTATAACGTATTTATCACCTTTGCCAAGGCCAGCTTTAGCATCGATTAAAAAACAGACGATGTCGACATCTTCGATGCTGTAATAAGCTCCTTTATTTAAAATTTGACCTAATTTATGAGATGGTTTATGAATACCCGGGGTATCGACAAAGACTATTTGGCTATCTTGATCATTATAAATTCCTTGAATGATATTTCTAGTAGTTTGTGGTTTATCAGATGTAATAGCTATTTTAGTTTTTACAATTTTATTTATTAAGGTTGATTTTCCAACATTTGGTCTTCCAACAAAACTTACAAATCCACTTCGCATATTATCCTCCTATGAGTGCTAGAAATTTTGGCACGAAAATGATACATCCGATAACTATAGCAGTTAGTCCAAATACTAAAACAGCAGCGGCCGCAGTATCTTTGGCTATTTTTGCTAACGGATGGACTTCTTTGGTTATTAGATCGATAGTAGCTTCAATACTAGTATTGATGAGTTCAGTAGCAATAACTAAACCGATTATTAAGATTAAGGCTAGCCATTCAGTTATGGATATTTTAAAGAATATACCATTAATAACTACCAAGATAGTGGCAAGGGTGTGGACTAGAATATTTTGCTCATATTTAAAGGCATATTTTAAGCCATCAAAGGCATAGGTAAAACTTTTAAATAATCTTTTGAAACCTTTCTTTTTTAAATTATCTCTTGAGACCGTAGGCATTTAATATCTCCTCCTGTTTTTTAAACATTACTTCTTCTTCTTCTTTAGTCATATGATCATATCCTAGTAAATGAAGTAAACCATGAATGGTTAAAAATCCCATTTCTCTTTTTATACTATGGCCATATTCTTTAGCTTGGTCTTTCATTTTGGAAACACATATATAAATATCGCCTAATAATCTTCCAAATTCAAAGTTTATGTTACCTTCTCCATCTTCTAAGGCAAAACTTATGACATCGGTTTCTCTATCGATATTTCGGTAGTTTTTATTTAACTCTCTTATTGTTTTACTATCGACAAAGATGACATTAAAAGTAACATTAGTTAAATTTTCGTGTTTTAAGGCAAATTCGATTAGTTTTTTTTCTTCTTCGATATCTATTTTTTCATCTGTTTCATTGAATATTTCAAAATAATTCATTACTATACTCCTAACTTGATTAAATTAAACATATACATAGCCATAATAGCTGCACATAACACTATAATTATATTATAAACAATAGGATTTTTCAACACTGATGGAAGATGACTATTGATTATGTTAATTAATTTATAGATTAAAAAACCAATCATACCTCCTATGGTATTTAAGATTATATCGTCTATATCGAATACTCTACCGATTAAAAGCTGGGTTGTTTCTATGGAAAGAGATACTAATAAAACTAATAAAAAAGCAGATAATGGTTTTTTTAGATTCAAATAATAAGATGTGAAAAAACCATAAGGCATGAACATTATGATGTTACCTAAAACGTTTTTTATAAATAAATTGCTTCCAAATGAATATCTAAACATTTCTTTAAATGGTATGAAATTAGAACTTGACCAACCTACATCACCAAAGGTTACAACATAGAATAGACATAGAACATAAATGATAAATATTAAAGCTAATAGTTCTTTATATAAAATTATTTTTTGTTTATTTTTAATTAAATATACTAATCTCATACTAATTGCAATAACACTACTAATTAAAATAGTTGGCCAAACTTCACCTAGTATTTCTAAGATACTGTTTCTTATCAAACACATCACCTGATTTCCGCATAGTCTGTAATATCTTCATATACTGCGAAGAACATTTCTACTTCTACTATACTCTCTTTTACGGTACTTTTCAAATATTTACTTCTGATGATGTATTCGTCTTTGGAAAGATTTTTTTTAATATTTTCTTCGGCTTTTTTTTGTGCTTCGATGATAGCCTGTTCTTTAGTTAATATTTGATCTGTTACGATAGTTTCCTCTTGTTTTTGTTTGACGATTTTTAAAGGAATTAAGGGATGTTTTACAACATCTTTTTCTTTAATTATTTTGGTTTTAAATTTATTTAAGGTAAGCTCAAGGGAATGATTTAAAAATTTTATGGCATAAGTTTCTTTGGTTTTTCCGGTTTTAATTTTTTTATAAGTGGCAAAAGGATATTCTGTTTTAGTGACATACCAAACTTCAGCGTAGGCTTTACCAGTAGCTTTTACTTTACCAGTGAGTTTTTCATTAAATATTAATTCACCATTTACAATTAAATCACCTTTTTTAACATAGTCATTCATATCCTTGACTATATCGCCTTTTTCAGCAATGACTTTTTTTAAAACTCCATCTTTGGCGGCAATTATACTCCTTGGAGTATTATTTTCTTCTTTGCTCGGAATGTTTCTCTCTTCTACTCTAACGGTATATTTTGTTCCATTTTCTTCAATTTCTAACCACTCTATTTTATCTGGATATTTGTTTAAGATTTTTTCTTTTATTTTAGATATTTCTTCATATGATTTTTTAAAGGAATATTTTTTTATATTTTCTTTTTCTAGTTCTTTTAATAAAAGCGTTCTAATGTCTTTATTTGAATGAATTACTTCTACCTTAAAGATTAAATTAGTTAAGGTAAAAAAAATTATAAAGGAAATTATAAGAATGATAATTAAATGTTTGGATAGTTTTATTTTTCTTTTTATTTTGATTAACCCAAAGACATCTAATTCAGTTATCTCATAAATACTTTTTATTTTTAAAACTTTATCATAGTCTTTTTTATATATGGTGATATCCACTTGATTTTTATCTTTATATTTTAAAGATAAAATATCGATTTTTTTGCCTCTTAATTTTTTGATAAATCTATTTATGTTTTTTCCTTTAATGTTTAAGGAGACTTTACTGATTAATTTATCGATCATTCAAACTCCACTATTTTTATTTTGCCTAAAATCAATAATTCGTCATTAAGTAATTTTGAAATGGTTAAGTTTTCTCCTTTAATTTTTACTATTCCTTTATCAAAACGGACGATTACTTTAGTATCGTCGAAATGATCGATTTCTAAATAATTTACAATGTCTACTTTACCAATTAATATATTTATTTTGAATTCATTTTCTAAAATGTATGTACGCAGATCTTTAAGCATGAATATCACCCATATAATTTTATGGGTGATACTTTTTAAATATACTAATAAATAGTTATTACTTCGTCATAAATATGATATTTATAAGTCATTTTGATCACCTATAAATATTTTAAAATAAATTTAATAAATAAAATGTCAAAAAACTGGATAAAATTATTTTCCAGTTTTTTTAATTAATATTTTATGTTTTGCTTCATTAACCCAACTATATATTTCTGTTTCCATCTCTTCGGTTATATTGGTAACCCCTACTTTTGAATGTTTTTCACTTCTTTCATTACAGATTTCGACACCATCGATATAATGATAGAGTGCATATGTAAATCTAAATTACTTTACACTTTAATTCTCCTTATTTCTTTTCTTTGAACATTTCGGAAATAGTTGTTCCTAAAGTAGCAAGGTCTTGCAGATTAGAAGGAACAATTATTTTAGTAGCTTGGCCATTGGCCATTTTAGCTAAGGCATCAAAACTTCTTAGGGTTAAAACTGATTTGTCGGCTCCAGCTTCTTTTAAGTTTTTAATAGCTGTGGCTTCAGCTTCACTTCTTTTTAATATTGCAGCAGCTTCACCTTCAGCTTTTTTGATTTGAGCTTCTTTAGCTGCTTCGGCCTGTAAAATTAAACTTTCTTTATTACCTTCAGCTATTAAAACGCTAGATTTCTTTTCACCTTCGGCTTGTAAGATTTTTTCTCTTCTTTCTCTTTCAGCACGCATTTGTTTTTCCATAGCTTCTTGAATATCATGAGGCGGTAGAATGTTTTTAACTTCTACTCTATTTATTTTAATACCCCATGGGTTAGTTGCTTCGTCTAGAATTGATCGCATTTTAGAGTTTATTATATCTCTAGAGGTTAAAGTTTGATCTAACTCTAATTCACCAATTATATTTCTTAAGGTTGTAGCAGTTAAATTTTCAATAGCTCTAACAGGGCTTTCAACACCATAAGTATATAATTTTGGATCAGTTATTTGATAATAGACAACAGTATCTATTTGCATTGTAACATTATCCTTAGTGATAACTGGTTGTGGTGGGAAATCTTGTACTTTTTCTTTTAGGCTAATTGCCCCTACGTTAGCATACCTATCAATAAAAGGTATTTTGAAGTGTAGACCATTAGTCCAAGTTGTATAATATGAACCTAGTCTTTCAATGATATAACACATTGACTGTGGTACAACTTTAATATTTGGTAAAACTATTACAAAAATAATAACTAAAATAGCAATTAATATCGGCATTATTTACTCTCCGTCCTTTCAACTTTTATTTTTACCCCTTTAATTTCTAATACTTTAACTAAATCACCTTTTTTAATGGCTTTGTCAGCATATGCGGTCCATTTTTTTCCATCAACTTTTACTTCACCATCTTCATTTTTACTTATTTTTTCAGTTACAACCCCGGTCATTCCAATGATTCTATCGATGTTAGTTTTAACTTTATGGGCTTTAATGAATTTTGTTAAAAATGGTTTGGTGGTGATTAATAATATGACACCTAGTATTACAAATATTCCAAATTGAATTATATAATTATCTATAAATAATGACACAATTAAGGCAATAATACCACTTATTACAAACCATATGGTAGTTAAATTGATAGTAATAATTTCAATTAGTGCAAGTAAAATAATGATTATTAACCATACTAACCATTGTTCCAATTTTATCTCCTCCTACTAATAATAGTATAGCATAGTGAATTTTAAATTACAATAAAAGTGCCAAAAAATTGGCACTTTAACTATACGTAAAATTATCTAGTTTTTCCTTTTGATTTTTCTTCTCTTTCTCTATATTCAGCAGCAACTTGTTCTAAAGCTTCTTGGAATGTAAGAGAACTATTGTTATCTAGCATTCTTTTAAAAGCCTCTTGACCAACTTCAGCTCTAGTTTTTGGATCAAACCCCATATAATCATAATCTATACCTGGTTCTTTTTTATCTGTATCAGGTTTATCATTAATAGTTATAGTACCATCCTCAGCTATAGCTGGTTTATCAAACATAGTATCTACTTCGTCTAGAAGCGGACTTTTTGACGGTTCTTCAGATTGATCTACTGGCTTAGCAACAACGTTATTTATTTGAGGTGCGATGTCTGTTTTTTTAAGATCAGGTTTAATTTCCGTTTTAGATTCTTCCTTAGTATCACTTGCATCTTTCTGTTCAGCGACCTGACTAATAACATTAGCTAATTGAGATGCTTCTTTTGAACCTTTAGCTTCTGCAAGTTTAGGAGAATCATCTTTCTTTGTATCTTCTTTAGTGTCACCATATACGTTTTTAAGAATACCATTCATTATGTCGTCAACTTGTTCTTCTTTTTTTTCTTCAGCTGTTTTCTCTTTAGGCTTTGGACCGATTATTTTCTCCATCCTAGCTTTTAATTCGGCATCTTCTTCACTTGCCTGATCTATTTTATTAACACGAGTTCTGGCACGTCTCATTTCAGTGGTTAATCTATCTTGGTCTTCGTCAATTGCTTTAATTTCAGCCTCTAAACGTTCTTTTTCTTTTTTATTAGCTTCTTTTTGTTCTTTTCTTTCTTCATTTTCACTTAATAATTTATCTTTTTCGGCTTGACGAATAGCTTCTTTAGCATCACATAATTTTATAGTTTCTTTGGCTTGGGCTGCTTTAGCTTTGTTAAATTCCTTACCATCTAAAAATTCGCCATTTTCTATTTGTCTCATACGTTCTTTTTCAGTAAATGAATTATAGTAATCTTTCCATGTGGCGAAATATCTCAAATCGCCATATTCAGAAAGTAGATTTTTTAAGACTGTTTCGTCAGGCTCGCCTTGTTTTTTAGGCTCTTCTTGGACTGTTGCCGGTTCTATAGGTCTAGTAATTTCTTCGGCTTCAGCTGGTTTATTTTCTTTTTCTGGATTGTCTTCTTTTGGCTTATTTTCAGTTTTTTTCTTCTTTGTTTCAGCAATTTTTTCACCTAAAGTTTGTGGGGTGATTATTGTTGGTTCTTTTTTCTCTTCTTTATCTGCCGCCTTTTTGGTTTCTTTCTTTTCTGGTGTTTCTTTTTTCTCTACTTGATTTGATATTTTTTTAGTAGTATCGTTTTCTTTTTTAGCTTTTTCTTGATCATCGATTTTTGCTTTAACCCGATATGCGACAGCTTTTGGAATATCTTTTAAAGTATCGAAAAGTGCACCTGGAGCATATGCTACATGTTTTATCCCACTAAATATCTTGCCAAAAAATTTTCTTAATTTTCCAGTCTGTTTTGTACTTACTTTTACTAATCTTTCACCATTTTGTGTAAATTGTGCCATATTAATCACTCCTCATTCCTAATAATTTCACGCATTACTTCTTTTACTTCTTTCCATTCATCTTCTGGAATTTGATCTAATTGATATCCGTTTTTATCTTCATTTAGTACTGAGGCATGGATGGTTTCCATATCTCTATCATCTACCTCATTAAATGTATATAAAATATATCTCTTTCCAGTTTTTTCTAATTCAAAGCATAGTAATACTTCAGCTTCGGCTTCTTCACCATTTGATTTTTTTACTTTGATTTTTCTTGATTCGTCCATAAAAACCCCTCCATTCTATTCTTAATTATAGCATACGCTTTTTAAGTTTACAACTTATTTTGTCAATTACTTTACTTTTTTTAGACATTTTTTATATTTCTAAAACATTATAACCCTTGTTTTTAAAAAAAATTGTCTAAATATGTCTTTATTTATAAATTATTTGAGCTGTTCCTCCACAGTAAGAAGTAATTAAATAAATTATCTCTTCAGTTACTTCCATCAAATATTCAGCACTTGTATCTTCGTTGCCTTCTATAGTTACAAAAATATTTTTAGTGTTTTCGTCTATCAAAGTTTTTTGACTTTGTTCGGTTTCTAAACGGTAAATTAAACTTTTATTATCAGTATATACGTATTCCCCTTGATTAGTAGTTTTTTCTTCTCCTTCATAGGTATAAGTTAAAATAGCTTTTGTAATTTTTAAAGTTACATTACCATCTATTTTATCTATATCATGGAAGGCTATGGGAAGTCTTGAATCAAGAGTGACAATGTTATAAATATCATTTAATTTACTATTGGTGTTTAGTTGTTCGTCTTTTAAAAATCTTTTTAAAATATTTTCATTAACTGGAGTATTTTTTCTTCTTTTAATACCAATTTTTCTATGAAGTTTATTAAAGCCTCTTAAAATCAAATCAGTTTCAATATCAAAGTTTTGATATTTTTCTTTAAGTTCTTCATAAGCTTTTTCTTTAAAATTTATAAATTTTTTGGTTACTTTTTGATTATCTATATTTTGAATAGTAAGTCCAACTACTTTTAATCCTAAATCTAGAACTTCACGTTTGACAGTAAATTTCACTTTGACCCCCTTATTTATATCTTTTAATGATAGTTACTATTTCGTCAATAGCATCTAGGTTGCCTTTTTGGATTTCTTCTGTTATACAAGTGCGAAGATGATGCTCTAGAAGATAATTAGATAAGCTTCTCAAAGCTTTTTCAGAGGATGTAATTTGAATTAAAATGTCAGTGCAGTATCTATCTTCTTCAACCATAGATGCAATACCTCTCATTTGGCCTTCAATAATAGCAAGCCTTTTGACAATTTTCTTTTTTTCTAAAGTATCTTCAAATTTTAACTTATGATATTTTTTTCTTTCATTACTTTTCATATGATCACCATTTTAAGTATATACCCCCAGGGAGTGTCTGTCAATGATTATTTAAAAAAATACTAAGGCATTAGAGCCTTAGTTCAGGGGGTTGGTTAACTACTCACATTATTCCGTAAGTAGTAGCCACATAGAATTATTATTCTATGCATAAAAAAGTATAATTTATTTGAAGCGAAAAGTCAATAAATTGGAGGATTATTTTTGTATACTTAACACAATTAATCTAGGTTTGCAGATTGTATGGTTTGTTTTTTGATAAAATCATATTTAGGGTTATTATATTCTTTACTTTTCATAAAGTTCTCACCATCCTCTTTAGCCTTTAATAATAGATCATAATCATTTTTTATATCGGCTAATTTGAAGTTCATGTCACCACTTTGTCTAACTCCAAATATGTCTCCGCCTCCTCTTAGTTTAAAGTCTTCTTCACTTACTTTAAATCCATCAGTGGTTTTGGTTAAAACTTCTAATCTTTTAGTTTCTTTATCACTTATTAATATACAGTAACTATCGAGATCATTTCGTCCAACTCTTCCTCTTAATTGGTGTAAAGCTGAAAGACCAAATCTATAGCTATCGAATATGACGATCATGGTGGCGTTAGCTACATCAACACCCACTTCAATAACGGTGGTACTTATGAGAATTTGAATTTTATTTTGCTTAAATTCATTCATTACTTCGTCTTTTTCTTTAGCACTCATTTTTCCATGCATAATACCGACATGACAGATTTTTCCAAAAGCTTTTTGCATTTTTTCTTCTAGTTTATAAACATCTTCTAAATCTATTTTATCGCTTTCTTCTATTAATGGAGCTATGACATATATTTGGTGATTGGCTTTTATTTGATCTAACATCATGTATAAGACATCTTTGATTTCCTTATTTGTTTTAACATATGTTTTTACTGGTTTTCTGCCATTTGGCATGGTTCTGATGCTTGAGATATCCATATCACCATATAAAGTTAAGGCATAGGTTCTCGGTATTGGTGTCGCACTCATATATAAAATATCTGGGGTTATTCCTTTATTTTTTAAATTACCCCTTTGAGTAACACCAAAACGATGTTGCTCGTCAGTGATAACTAAACCTAGGTTACTGTAAGTTATGTCTTCACTTATTAAAGCATGTGTACCTATTATGATATTAGCTTTTCCACTTTCGATTAAAGCTTTTACCTCTTTTCTTTCTTTAGCTTTTAGTTTTCCAGTTAATAAAATAGCATTTATATTTGGAAATAACTTTTGAAAGTTTTGAAAGTGCTGTTGAGCTAAAATTTCAGTTGGGGCCATTAATGCACCCTGATAACCAGCTAAATAGTTAATATATAAAGCAATAAAGGAAACTACTGTTTTACCGCTTCCGACATCGCCTTGAAGCAATCTATTCATACGGTAGCTACTAATTAGATCATCATATATATCTTTTACAGATTTTAACTGATCTTTAGTGAGTTCAAAAGGAAGGTTATTTATAACTTTTAAAACTTCCTCATATGAAACATTTCTAGTTAGGCCATCATTTTTTCTTTTGGCATTTTTTAAGTAACTTATTTTTAACATAAACATAAATAATTCTTCATATTTTAATCTAGCTAATGCTTTTTTTAAATCGGTTTTGTTTTTAGGATCATGGATTATTTTTATAGCTTTTTCTTTTGGTATAAAACGATATTTTTCAGTTATACTTTTGGGAATATAATCTAAAGTTTTTACCTTACCTAATACAGATCTGATTATTTTAGATATTTTACTGCTGCTTATTTTAAATGAAGAATGATAAATTGGAACTATTAATGTTTCTTCGATTAAACCTAATTTAATATCACTTGCGGTAATACTATTATGTTTTTTGTCATATTTTCCTATTATGGTAACTGAACTACCTACATTTAATTTATCTTTTAGGAAAGCTCTATTAAATATGGTTATATTAGTTACAAATTTTCCAGTATTTAAATGAAAACTCATTTTGTTTAATTTACGATTAAAATGAACGACATTTGGAACATTTTCGATAATACCACCAACAACTATTTTATCTCCATCATTTAAATTGTTTAAATCTGTGTTTTCGATTATTTCATATCTAAAAGGATAATAATTTATTAAATCTAAAGTATTATATATTCCAAGTTCGTTTAAGTATTTTATGGTAGTATTTCCTATTCCTTTGATATCTTCTAAGTTCATTTTTGTCCTCCTTTTTTATTTTTTTTAAAAAACCTATTGACATATTTTATTTTTCTGATATTATATATAGCACCAATTCAATTTTAGTTGAATTGGCGCTAGTGTAAACTAGCCAGCCCCTTTTTATTCTTTTATTTGGAACAGTCCTTTCAGGGAGGCTGTTCCTTTTTGTTTCTATTATAATTATACAAAATTTTTTAAGGAAATCCTTTTAATTTTGAAAAAAATCTAGTTTTTTCTAGATTTTTATTCTAAATTATATCTTTGTTTGTTAACTTTATAGTTTTGTTTTACCTCTTCTTCGGTTAAGGTTTTCCGATATATTTTATAATTATATATTGTGCCTTTAAAGTATCTATCATCTGAATATTTATAAGTTCTGGCAATAGACAAATTATCTTCTAACCAAGGATCAAATGGTACTGTACAGTTTTGGGTATCTATTTGTTTTCCATTTATATAAATACTTACATAATTATTCGCACTCATTATAAATGTCATTTCAACGCTTTTATCTATTAAATCTTGGGTTTGTTCAGGAGTAACCGTGGCTCTACATCCATTTTTACTACCATAATAATACCATAATAATCTATTATCATTAAACTGTATAGCAAAGCCTTTAAATATAGATATATCTTCGGCGTGAAATCCAACTAATCCTCTATAATTGTTTATCTCTTTTGTGTTTGCGACTATGTCAATAGTAATATCATTGCCTAAAACTTCTTGTTTAAAACCTGAATCTATATAATCATCAATTCCATCAAAGTATAGACCATTATCACTTGTCCAATTTAAATTTTCAAAACCAAGCATAGTTAAATTATATCCATTATCAATTAAGTTATCCCAGGTAGTAGCACTTTGATTATGTCCTTGTTTGGTATTTTCTTCACCATCCAAGTGTAGAAACAAATTATCTTGGATATAGTCATTAACTGTCAGTTCTTTTATATTTCCTTTAGCGGTTAGAGATAAATTTGTACTGAAAGCCGCATAACCAACGGTTATTACCATTAGTAAACTTAATGATAAAATTATGATTAGTTTCTTTTGTTTTCTTCTTTTTCTTCGCATATTATTCACCAATTATATTATACCCCCCCCCCCCCCATCAAATTTTCAAGTTGGGATGTTATCATTTTACTGGACACTTTACACAGGGGGTGTCAACTTAACCATATATGTGGGGGGATGGGTGGGGTTATTTTATTATGTCTATAATTAGTTTGGGTTTTTCCACTAAATTTTCACTGAATTTATAACATGATAGGACTTCTGTTTCAGAAACTTCCTTTTCATTATAGAAAACAGTTAATAAATTTTCTCCCTTTTTAACATAATCACCAACTTTATGATTTAAAACAAGACCAACGGTTAAATCGATTTTGTCGTCTTTGGTAAGTCGACCAGCTCCTAATTTTCTAGATAATTTACCTATTTCTAAGGCATTAATTTCAGATATATAACCATCTTGTGGAGAAAATATTATTTTAGAATGTTTGGCAACAGGTATATTTGTAATATCACCACCTTGAGCTTTGATCCATTCTAACATTTTTTGATAACCTTTATTATTATATAAGTTTTCCTTTACTTTTTCTAAAGCCTCTTCCTGAGGTATATTTAGTCCCATTGATACCATTTGGGTACCTAATATTATTACTACATTGGTTAAATCTTTAGGTCCATTTCCTTTTAAAGTATTTATAGCTTCAATTACTTCTAAAGAGTTACCTACAGCATAACCTAAAGGTTCATCCATATTGGTTAAAATGCAGGCAGTATTTTTATTATTTTTTTTACCTATTTTAACCATTAGATTAGCAAGTTCTTTGGCTTCTTTTAAATTATCTACTAAAGCACCTCTTCCAACTTTTAAATCTATGACAATATTAGAAGCTCCACTTGCTAATTTTTTACTCATAATGCTTGAGGCTATTAAAGGAATAGAATCAACGGTTCCAGTTACATCTCTTAGAGCATATATTTTTTTATCAGCAGGAACTAAGTTGCCCATTTGACCTACTAGGGCAATGTTTATTTTATTTACTTGAGCTTTAAAATCCTCTAAACTCATAGATGTTTGAAAACCTTTAATTGATTCTAGTTTATCAATAGTTCCACCAGTGTGTCCTAAACCACGGCCACTCATTTTAGCAACTTTAACACCTAACGAGGCAACTAATGGAGCTAGAACAATAGTTGTTTTATCACCAACTCCACCAGTTGAATGTTTATCAGTTGCATTTTCAAAACCTAAGTCTAATACTTCACCACTCTTAAGCATAATATCCGTTAAATCTATCGTTTCTTCTTCTGAAAGACCTAAAAGGTCTATTTCGGTAAGTAAAGCTGACATTTGATAGTCTTTGATAGAACCATTTAAATATCCGTCTATAACAAATTTTAATTCTTCTTTAGTTAATCGTTCTTCTTTTTCTTTTTTATCAATTATATCTAGTATATCCATATCTATCCTCCATAATTATATTTTACTAAATTTTGAGAAAAAGAAAAATAGTTTTTGACAAACTATTTTATTTCTGGTAAAACTCTTTTTAAATTATTATTAATAACCCGAATGTTTCTTTCTGGATCAGCTAGGAGAGTTTTATATAATGTGGGATGGGCTTTAATATTTGAAAGTATTTCTAAATCCTCTTTAGCTAATTTAATTTCATAATCTTCGTCATCGTGAACAGTTAGTTCTCTTCCCAATACCTCGTCAGCCGTAATATTTAAAGCGTCTAATAGTTTATTAAAAGTTGGCCAACGTGGTGTTCTTTTATTGGACTCATACTGTGAAATTTCAGCAGCTTTGACACCAATAATACGTGCAAGCTCAGTTTGAGTCAAATGTGCTTTTTTTCTTGCTTCTCTTAATCTTTGTCCTGCTACCATAATTATCGTTATCCTTTCGTTAACCATGATTATATCAACATTTAGCAAACATTACATTAGTTTTAACTTTACGTTATTTTTCTACTTGATATTAACTTAAAGTTAATATATAATAGATACATAGTAATTTTATAATATATAGGAGGTCGAATATGGACGAATTAAAGAAAATCAGAAAGAAAAACAAGTACACTTGTGAGTATATGGCAGATCATTTAAATATTAGTAAACCTTTTTACTGGCAAATCGAAAATGGAAAAAGAAGGCTTTCTTATAAAATGGCAGTAAAAATTGCGAAAGTATTTAATTTAAAACCTGATGATATATTTTACAAGGATTTTAAAAACAAGGATTAGTCTCCTTGTTTTTTACTTGACAGAAAAGTTATTTTATCAGCTACAACTTCGGTTATGTATCTACAGCCATTTTCGGTATCGTAGTGATATGTTTCAACACGTCCTTTAACACCAATTAAGTCTCCTTTTTTACAGTATTCATATGTTCTTTTTGCAACTCCTTGCCATAATTTGCACTGTATGAAATCCGTTTCATATTCTCCTTCTGAATTTTTGTAAGCTCTTGGAACGGCTAATACTAACCTCACCACTGTTTTACCACTTTCTGTCTCATATAATTCCGGGTCACTAGCTAAACGACCAACTAAAACGATTTGATTTAACATCGTTTTCCTCCTTTCGAGGCGTTACTATACACTTTATTTAAAAGGAGTGCAAAAGAGGAAAATGACATTTTTGGAGTGTTTTTTTTGACAATTTGGGTATTTTGTTTTAGTGCAATTTTGGTAAATTATAGAAAAAATTATTAGCAAAATGAAAAAACACAAGTTTTTAA
Organism: uncultured Bacilli bacterium; assembly: GCA_944329465.1. Lineage (GTDB taxonomy): Bacteria > Bacillota_I > Bacilli_A > RF39 > UBA660 > Coprosoma. The sequence goes on from CALVII010000011.1 coordinate 22,836, forward strand.
CATTTTAGTTCAACTTGTGCTTTTTTTGCTTTTCCATTTTGATAATTAATAGTAATATTGGCTAAAGTTTTGGTTTTATCACATTTTTCTAAACCCTCTAAATCGTACTCTTCACCATTTTTATTAGCTTTTTCTAAATCCTCAAGAGTTACACTGTAAACATTTACGCTATCATTAGCACTGACATATTTTTCAAAGTAATCACGACTAGCTGTTTCCATTTTCTTTTCTAAATTATGTTTTTTTGTTTCGTTATTTTGAACGAATAATATTACTCCTACTATGGTTACGGTTATAATAACCAATAATATAATTATAACAATTTTCTTTTTCATGATTTTTCCCCTTTCTTTTAAAAATAATTTTTTAATAAGGCGTTTAGTTCAACGGCATATTCCATTGGCAAGTTTTCTCTAAATTCGTCGATAAAACCAATTATTAATAGTTCTTTGGCTTTCTCTTCGTCTAGCCCCCTACTCATTAGATAAAATAACTTATCTTCATCTAGTTTAGAGACAGTTGCTTCATGTTCGAGATATGATGATGAGTTTTCGACGATATTTTTAGGGATTGTGTCACTTTTTGATTTTTTATCTAGTATTATTGTATCACATTTTATGATACTTTGTGAATAAACCGCATCTTTATTTATTTTCACTGTTCCTCTATAGTTACTTATACCCCCATTTGCGGCTATAGATTTACTTATTATTTTACTTTTGGTATTAGGGGCTAAATGAATCATTTTAGCTCCAGCGTCTTGGATTTGTCCTTTTGATGCCACGGCTACCGATATACAGTTACCTATAGCGTTTTTTCCTTTTAAAATACATGATGGATATTTCATATTTGTTTTAGATCCTATATTTCCATCTATCCATTCCATTTTTCCATTTTCTTCTACTATGGCTCTTTTAGTAACTAAATTATATATGTTATTTGCCCAGTTTTGAATAGTCGTATATCTGCAGCTAGCATTTTTTCCTACGAATATTTCAACAACTGCCGCATGTAATGAGCTATCTGTATGATAGGTTGCTGTACATCCTTCCATATAATGGATATGACTATCATCGTCAACTATAATCAAGGTTCTTTCAAACTGTCCCATATGTTTGGTGTTTAATCTAAAATAACTTTGAAGTGGTCTATCTATAGTTACTCCTTTTGGGACATATATAAATGTTCCTCCGCTCCAAACCGCACCGTTTAAAGCGGTATATTTATTTTCATCATATTTAACTAAGGTGTTAAAATATTTTTTAAATAAATCTGGATATTTTTTTAAAGCATCGTCGGTACTACAAAAAATTACTCCTTGATCTTCTAATTCTTTAATCATACTATGATAAACTACTTCACTTTCAAATTGGGCACCAACACCGTTTAAATATTTTTTTTCAGCATCTATTAATCCTATTTCTTCGAAAGTATCTTTTATTGGACATGATACATTATCCCAATTATCTTCAACTTTATCAGTTACTTTTTTATAATAATTTATCTTATCAAAATCTATCTTTAATTCTGGTCCAAAGTTTGGATTGGGTATTTCTTTAAATACTCTATATGATTTTAATCTAAATTCTGTCATCCACTTTGGTTCGTTTTTTAATTTTGATATTTCTTTTATTTTTTTTTCATTTAACCCAAGTTCTTTGCTCATTGTTTTCACCTATAAACATTATACTATTTTTTGGTTAAAATAAAAAGCTATTTTTGATATAGCTTTTATGTAATTATTACGCTATTGTGAATGGATCTTCTAAAGTTCCACTTCCATTCAAAGTAGTGTCAGATTTCAAAAAGACAACTGGGCGGGGAGCATAATTAGAACTATCATAGGCATAATCGCTGTACACACCCGCATCCGAACTAAACGCATAACCGCTCCAAACTTGAGCAGAATCCCAACCAGACTCGCTAAAAGAAGCATTTATTGTCCAGTACTGTAATATACTTGCGCTTCCTTTATCTAACAAATAATTACTATTACATTTTGCATTACTAATTCCATTATTATACGAAGTAGTTGCTGATGTACATAATGGATTGGTGCTTGCTCTTAATATATCGCTTACATTGACAAGTCCAACATTTCCTGTCCATTTGTACATTTTCTCTCCTGCTATATTCTTTTCTATACTATCTGCTTCGGCTCCACTTTGATTTAATCTTTCTACTGCCCCTATATTAAATGAATGACTTGTCATTTGTTCTTTTGCGGTTGCATTTAAATTATTTACATAATAATCATCATTTAAATATATTTTTATACTTGAATCTTCTGTTACTGTTCCACTTTGTGATCCACTATGGGAAGAAAATTCTCCTGATACTGCCGCATATACTCCACATCCATGTGATGGATGATTACAATATGAATTATTTTCTGTACTTCGGTGATATGCTTCATCAAATGGACGGTTATCTAAAGTATCATAACTAATTATTTTATATGTTCCATCTGCTTCTTTGGCTATTATTCTCCATGTTTCTCCATTGAATGTTATATAATTATCTGGATCTTGTCCGCGATATATTAATCTTCCAGCCTCATAACTATCTTCGTATAAGCCATCTCCTGATGATACTATTTCTACATCTTGCCCTCCTATTGTTTGATCTCCTCCAGGTCCTGGTCCTACACTTCC
>CALVII010000012.1 GCA_944329465.1 uncultured Bacilli bacterium
ACACCTAATATTTTACATATTTTTAAAACTAGATCTTCGTCTAATTTAATTAAATCAGTTGTTCTTACTTCCCTTGAAATATTTAAATTATATTTAATCTTTAATTTATCCATTAGACATAGTTTTGAATAAATAGTAGCCCTTAAACCACCTTCTGGTATTTTTGCCGTTTTCTTCATAATTTTATCATTATCTTTGATTTTATTATCGATCAATTTATCAATATACTTTACAACATCCTCTTTTTTATTTTTATCCTTTAACATATTTCTAATAGTAAGAAATTCATTTTTATTTTCATGAGTATCTATCCTAAACTTGTCAATCATTACCTCATACTCTTTTAAACTAGAAATACTAGTTTCATATTTGTGACTGATCTTTTCGTATTTATCTTCTAACCTTTTTGACATGATAACAATTCCTATGAATATTATAGCCATGATAGAATTTGTTATTACAACTATTGTGAATGACAATTCCATGTAAGTTTCCATTGTGGCTATCGCAACTATAATTATCATAAAAATAGAATAGAATACTGAGTCTTTATTATCTTTTTTACTTTTTTGGGGTATCAACAAGTTATATATCAACTTTGTAAATCCTAATTTATGTATGCCAAGTGAAACGAGCGATACATATAAATTTATACTAGCAAAAATTATTGGTATTTTTGCTACTTCTTGTATGTCACCTTTATAAAATAATGAAGCAATAATCGCATAAGAAAATTCTGATATAGATATTATTGTTTGTGAAATTGCCACTAAAATAATTGCATTTTTCACTTTTCTAGTAAATATGAAATAGTTGATTAAAACTAATATAAAAATATTTATAATTATTCTATATGGATTAACAAAGATACAATTAATTAAAGTTATTAATATTGAAAGTAGAAACCATAGGCATAATATTGAAAACGTATTCTTTTTAATTGGCTCAATCTTATTCCAACAAATTAATGAAAATGCAATAACTAATCCATTACCAATAAAATACCAAAGAATACTATTTAAATCCACCTTATATCAACTCCTTGTCAAACCTTGTTGAGATTAAATCTGATCTCATACCATTATCAAATACAACCTCTTTTTGTGGCCGACTAAAACTCATAATACGTTTTTTATTCATAAGACATGCCCTATGAGTTTTGATAAAATTATCATTAACCATCTTTTCTAATTCTGACAGGTTTTTACCAACTTTAAATTTATTATAATCAGTTACAATAATACATTTTCTTTCTACACTATCCCTTGTTATGTATAATATATCGTCTTGTGGTATTGTATAGATAACACCATTATCTTTAAATCTAATAAGACTTTTTACTTTGAAAAGTTGTAAAGCTCTATCTAAGGAATGCATTAATCTATTTTTGCAATCGTCGAATTTATTAATATATGATAAGAATAGAAAGTCATTTTTCATAACAACATGACTTAGTTCTTGGTGACCGGTTAAGAATATTAAGACACTGTCGACATCATGGTTTCTAATAATTCTAGCTATATCTATACCAGATTTAGTTGGAGTTTCGATGTCTAAAATATAAACTTTAAAAGGTAGTTTAGATTCTACTATTTTCATAAAATCACTATTATAATCTTCAAAGATGTGGGTTTTATATTCTAACTTGTTTTTCATCATATATAATGAAACAACGTGTTTTACCATTTCACGATACTGCTTTACATCATCACAAATAATAAAATTTATCATAAATCTTACCTTTCCTTTTTATAATTCAGCCTTGTAGTATGTGTTACCTATGTAAATATACCATAATTTGACATTTTTTACAAGAAAAAAGGTAATTTTTTTAAATATTACCTTTTAGCATTATAAAATATACTATTTTGTGTTTCTTTTAGTTTGTATTTCTTCCCATAATTGAATACCCTCATCTCTAAGTTCACTTAAAGTATCAAGGCCTTCTGCAGTAGTATTTGTAAACCAATTTCTGAATCTTTCTTGATAATTTGGAACTAAGTATTCTAATATACCATCTAGTGTTCCTAAAGCACTTTTCGCATATTCTTTACCTTCGTCACTTAATTCGCTAAATGTTACTCCATTTATTTCGCCACCATTAAAAACAAAATCTGATAAAACCTTAAAATTTTCTAGTGCTCTAGACCATTCTTCTTGAACAGCCTCACTATTAGCAGATTGTGAAGCAGAATCTTTTAGTTCGTTTGCTCCATCGATCATAAGAGTAATAGCTGTTTCAACGGCCGTATCTTTTTCTTCTTGAGTTAATTCTTCGGTATTTGTATTTTCTGTTTGAACTTCAGTGTTTTCTATAGGGGTAGCTGTCTCTTGAACTTTTTCTTCGGGCACACTGCCACAACTAGCTAAAGTAAGGGCAAGAGAGGCACCAACAAAGGCGGTTAAAATTTCTTTTTTATATAGTTTAAATTTCATATTTATTCCTTCTTTCGCTTTTTATTATAACAAATCTATAGAAAAAAGCAAATTATACTCCTCCAATTTCACCTTGCTTTCTAAGGTATATTTTTCTAAGCCAGTCTACTGGAACGACGGTTAAAGAAAGTAAAATCATAATATCAAATTCAAAGGGATTTAAACCATATGCTCTAAATAAATCTCCACCATAATATATTAAATAGATTTGGATTGATAAAATAAATAAAATTATTAATAGGAATACTTTGTTTTTAGAAAGGTGGGCAAATAAGTTAAGTCTATGAGTTCTAGCATTAAAGGCATTAAATATTCCCATAAATATGAATAAACCGAAAAAGGCTGTCATTAAATATCTATCATCTGCACTATCTCTAAATATACTGTGGATAAATGGTGATTTAAGGAAAAATACACACATTAAAGCGGAAAAGGCTCCAGTAAAAATTATTTCGTCTTTCATATAACGATTAATTATATTTTCATTTTTGTTTTTAGGCTTTTCATACATATATTCTTTTAATGGGGGTTCAAAGGAGAAGGCAATGCCGGCCAGAGTATCCATAACCATATTAATCCAAAGCATTTGAATAACAGTAACGGGAACATCCACACCAATAAACGGTCCAATGATAGAAATACTTACTGCACATATATTCATAGTTAACTGAAATATGATAAATTTTCTGATACTTTTGAAAATAGTTCTTCCATATAAAACTGCATTAGATACAGAAAGAAGGTTATCATCTAATATTACAATATCACTAGCTTCTTTAGCTACTTCGGTTCCCGATCCCATTGCAAATCCAACATCAGCTTTTTTTAAAGCAGGTGCATCATTGACACCATCACCAGTCATTCCAACAACTAATCCCATAGACTGAGCTATTTTAACTAATCTACTTTTATCTTGTGGTAATGATCTAGCAAGTATTTTTAATTTGGGGAGTATCTTTTTTAATTCGTTGTCAGTTTTACGGTTAAACTCTGCACTTGTCAAAATAATATCTTCTTTATTTTGAATTAAACCAACCTCTTTACCAATTGCTTTAGCAGTATCTAGATTATCACCAGTAATCATAACGGTACTTATATGAGCCTTTTGAATTAATTTTAAACCTTCAACGGCTTCAGGTCTTACTTCGTCTTTAATATAAGCTAGGCCAATTAATGTTATTCTTTCTACTTCTTTTGTAGATGAGGTTACTCCAAAAGCTAATACTCTAATACCTTTATCGGTTGCTTTTTTAATTTGATCATATATTTTATTTTTATTTGTAAGAAATTTCTTTTGATTATTATCATAATAATGTGTACAATTGTTAATTATGATCTCAGGAGCTCCTTTAATAAGGTTAACAGTTTTTCCATTATATTTAACAGTAGTAAGTGAATATTTGTGTTCACTATTAAATGGAATTTTATCAATTATTTGATAATTTAGATTATCTTTTTCAAAAAATTTAAGTAAAGCTCTATCAGTAATATTGCCACCCACTGGTTTATGATCTACACTATAGCAGCTTTCATTATTGGCCATTAAAGAAAGTTTTACTCTAGTATAGTAAGATGGATTAGATTTTAATTCTTCTTCATTTTTAAAAGTGTTGCCATCGCCATCAGTAATAGCAATAACATCTAATTTCCCTTTAGTGATGGTACCTGTTTTGTCGGTAAATAGCATGTTGATATTTCCAGCTGTTTCAATTCCCACTAGTTTTCTTACTAAAACATTACTTTTCAGCATTCTTTTCATGTTTGATGATAAAACTAAAGTGACCATGAGTGGTAATCCTTCTGGGACTGCAACTACAATAATGGTGACAGATAGTGTTAAGGCATGAAGAATGTGACCAAACATTAAGGGAAAGTTTGTTAATGTATTTACTATATTATCAACATCGAAATTGTTTTCAATTATAGTAACCGAGAAAAGATAAGATAAACTAACCAGTAAGGCACCTACATAACCTATCTTACTAATTATTTCGGCTAATTTTGTCAATCTCATTTTCAAAGGACTAGTTGGTGATTTTTCTTCAATCTCTTTAGCTAATTTACCATAAAACGTTTGGTCTCCAACCTTCATCACTTCCATAGTAGCAAGACCTGAATAGACGACACTTGAACGATATAACTCACTTCCAATTGTTTTTTCTTTTTCTTTCATTTCACCATTTAAATTTGATTCATTAACAAGAATTTTACCCTGGATTATTTTTCCATCTGCAGGTATGGCATCACCCGGTCCTAGGTGAACAATATCTCCTACAACGACCTCACCGATTGGAATTTCTTTTATTTTATTATTTCTTATTACCTTTGTATTTATTTTAGAGGCATCTTTTTGAAGTTCTTCAAAAGCTTTTTCACTACCATATTCGGAAATGGTCGAGATAAATGAGGCCATAAAAATAGCTATAACAATACCAACAGTTTCATACCAATCAAAGTCTTTAAATAAAAAAAGAGTTTTGACAGCTAAAGCAATTAATAAAATTCTAATAATCGGATCACCCAAAGTAGCAATTAATTTATGAAAGAAGCTTTCCTTTTTTGCGGCTTTGATTTCATTACTACCATGAATTTTGCGGCTTTTAATTACTTCTTCATTAGTTAGACCTTTATTCATAAGCACCTCCTATTAAAAACTATTAGGACGATTGCTTACTTATACTAGTTATTAATCGACAAAAAAACTACCGTTATTTGGTAGTTTTGAGTAATCCTTCTGATCTTAAAAGATTATATATACAAGAATAACTACGTCTATTATAAAACTTACAAAATCTGCGGATACTAACATTACTTTTTTTATAAAGAGCTATTATTTTTTGTTTCTCTTCTTCACTCATAATATTGGCAGGAACTCTATTTTTATTTCCATGAATAAAACTTACTGTACCATTTATAACTTCTTTTTTTAATTTTAAAATATATTTAGGGTGATAACCAGTTACATCGGCAATTTCTTTATATGATAAAAATGTCTTATTATTCATTTTATCTTCAATTAATTTTACAGCTTCTTCTTTTTTTGTCATTTTTTCACCTTCTTGTTATTATATTGGTAACATTTTCGAAAAATAATTGGATGTACAAACATTTGACAACAAATCATTTCTAAATCGTACCTATTATAACATAGATTATATGTTTTATAACAAAAAATGTTTTAAAAATATACGAAAAAGTAGTTTGTTTAATTAAAAACATAAGTTTACAGATGTTCTATGGATTTATTATTTTTATATATTTGGAACTATCTTTTAACAATTCGCAAACAAATAATGAAGGGTTTTCTCTATTTACTAAAAGAATAACCTTGTTTTTAGTTCTAGTTAGAGCAACATAAAATAATCGTCTTTCTTCGGCATATTCATAATCTTCTTGTTTTGATAAAACATACATTAAATATTCACTTTCAATTACTTTACTTGGAAAAGAATTAATATTATTTTCAAGATTAATTATAATTACATTTTCGGCTTCTAGACCTTTTGATTTATGAACAGTCATATAATATGTATATTTATTTAATTTTAATGGTTTTATATCGTCATTATTTCTACCCAAAACTAAAGTTTTAGTTTTAATTTTTTTTAAAATATCATCCCATATATTTTTAGGATTTTCTTTGTAATAATATATATGTACGGGGGTTTTTTCTTTTTTATATGATGATATTTTTTTATTTATTTGATTTTTATTTTTCATGATAAATTTTTGAGCTACCTTGATTAATTCTTGACTATTTCTATAAGTTTTTTTTAATTTAATTATTTTTGCATTTGGAAAATATTTTTTAAAGTTGGTAAATATTTCAAGATTACTACCAGTAAACTGATAGATAGATTGCCAGTCATCACCAACTGTCATTAAAGAAGCAGAAGTTTTATTTTGTATTTCTTTTACTAATTGACATTTATTTAAGGAGGTGTCTTGATATTCGTCAATAATTATGTACTTATAAGTAAATATTCCTTCTTTTTTTACTATATCTATAGCTTTATTTATCATATCATTATAATCAATTTTTTTATATGTTTCTAAATAGTTTTCGTATTCAATATAGATTTGTTTGACTAAATTTAAAAATTTTTTGTGTCTAAATTGTTTAACTTTTAAATTTTGAGATTTGTTTATTTGAAAGAAAGTGCTAAAGTTTTTTAAATTATAGTTATTTCCTTTAAATAAATTTATAAAGGTTTTGATCGTATCTTTTAGATATATTATGTGATTAGAATTTTTCAAAATGTTATTTTTTATAATTACACTATTACCTTTACCAAACTCTAAAAATTCTGTATTTATCAATATATTTAAATTTGAATAATTATTTAAATACTTTATTATAATATTATCTAAAATAAAGTGATTAACTAATGATACATTTTTATTTTTTTTAATTATTTGGTAACCCAAACTATGAAACGTTTTAACATTTAAATTAATGTGTTCCTTTAATAATTTTTGTTTAAGGCTAATGGCAGCTGATTTGGTGAAAGTTATACACAGTATTTCATTTGGTTTAATATTATTTTTAATTAATTTTTTTATTTTATAAATAATAGTAAGGGTTTTACCACTTCCAGCACCGGCAATAACTAAAAGGTTTTGAGAGTTATTTTTGATTACTTTTTTTTGATATTTATCTAGTTTTATTTTTTTCATAAAAAAACACCTCTATATATAAGATACGAGATGTTTTCAATATTTCCTTTAAAAATTGGAATTATTTGCAGTTGCAACAATAGAATATAGAGTATCACGGTCAGAATTTGTGATTATTCCACTATTTTTAGCAATTGAAACGACAAATACACCATCTGGAGCTTCGGCATAAGTAATATCTAACTCAATGCTTCCTTGGGTTATTCCTTTAGTAATTAAGAAACGAGTACCGTTATATGTTTTTTCTTCAGTAGTGGCATTAGTAAAGTCATAATTTTGAGATTGACTGGCTTCTTGCGCTTTTAAAAGTGTAATTATTTGATCTTTCATAGAAGATAAGGTGTCATATCCCGTACCACTTTGATAAATGATAGCAGAAGCTACAGTGTTATTATCATTAGTGATAAGTAATTGACTTGAAGAAGGTGTTGCATTAAATCCACTTGGAACATCAAAAGTGAAATCGTCATATGTCACGGTTTTAGTTTCTTCTTCCTTTGTTTCATTTGTTTCGTTTATGTTTTTGTCGTTTGACTTATTTGGAGTATCATTTTCCTCTTTAGACATACTAATTCCGACAAAAATTGCAATAATTATAACAGCAAGGACTATAGCTCCAATTATTAAGCCCCATGGAGTTTTTTTATTATTTTGGTTATTTAGATTTTGCATATTATTTGGGCCTTGATTTGGCATATTATTTTGATTTACATTGTTTTGAACCCCTGTTATTTGAGTACCGCAATAAGTACAGAAAGACACTCCTTCGTTAAGTTGTGCGCCACAATTTGGACATTTCATAAATATTCCCTCCCTTAGTATAATAATATCATATCCATAATTAAGTTACAATCTTTTTTTCACAAAAAATACATATTAAAAAGTGATGAGCTTATTTTATTATTTTCATCACTTCGTCACGGTCTTTGAATGGAAAGGCATCACTGCCAACAATTTGATATTCTTCATGACCTTTACCTAATATTAGTAAAATATCTTTATTTTCAAGCATGTTTATACCTTTTTTAATAGCTTCTTTTCGGTCTATGACTTTAATATAATTATCTTTTTCTAGGTCTTTAGTCATATCATTAATGATAGCTTCTTCACTTTCATGTCTAGGGTTATCACTAGTGAAAACTACGAAATCACTATTTTCGCATACCAGTTTACCGATCAATGGCCTTTTCTCTTCTCTTCTTTCGCCCCCACAGCCAATTAGGGTTATTATTTTTCCTTGGGCTATTTTTCTAGCTTCTTTGATAACATTATTTATGTCATTTAAATCATAAGCATAATCTATAATTATTAAACTATCTTTATATTTAATAGCTTCAAATCTACCATCGATTGGGTGCATTGACAAGGTAGCTGAAATGATCTCCTCATCTTCATAATACATTAATTTGGCAGTTATGTATGCGGCAGCATAGTTAAACATGTTATATGGGCCGATTAATGGCATTTTAATGATATTTTTACCTAAGTAAAATTCTGTGTAATTATAGTTGGCTTTTATTTTTCTTAATGAATAATCACTATCTAAAGTACCATAAAATATATTATTATTTTGTGGTAAGGCGAAATATTCATAATAAGGATCTTTTTTATTTATGATGGCATATCCACCTTTTTTTATCATTTTAAACAGTTCTACTTTAGTATTTAAATATTCATCTTTATCTTTTTTTTGATGAGCAATAAAGTTTGTAAATATAGCTATATCAAATTTTAAACCTTCAATGTGTCTTTGTTTGATAGCTTTAGAAGATATTTCAATTATGATATTTTCACATTTTGCGTCTATTGCTTTATTAATGAGTTCATAAAGTTCATATATGTCTGGAGTGGAAGATGATGTCTTATAAGTTTCACCTTCTAAATAAAAGCCATTTGTTCCAATAAGAGCGGTTTTCATATTTAAATTATTTAATAACTGACATGTTAAGTCTCCAGTGACTGTTTTTCCTGTTGTTCCAACAATACCGATTAATTTTATTTTTTTTATCTTTTCTAAATTTAATTCTTTTAAGTAATTGGAAAGATATGTTCTAGTATCTTCGGTAACTATAGTTTTTACTGGATATTCACCATGATTTACAATTACACAGGCTGCACCTTTATCAATAGCATCTAAAACATAATCATGGCCATCGGTATATGGGCCGGTTAAAGCTAAAAAAGTATCACCTGGTTCTACTTTTCGCGAATCTACTCTAAGCATTGTTTACCCCCTATGCTTTTTATCAAGTGGCTTTGTTATAAGATTAATTAACCAAACAACAAAATGTGAAAAATAACTAAATAGCACTAATATAATATAATAAAAGGCAGTATTATCAAATATTATATCGGCATAATGATAGCTTATATAATCTAGGATAAACCAAATATTTAAACCTATAAACACTAATATTAAAAGAACTATTTTATTTATCATTGGTTTATCTATCTTAAGTTTTACTTTCTTTTTATAATCTAACAAGAACATTATAGTATAAAAGATAACAGTACTTACACCGATAATTTTTAAATTAAAATTAAAGGCGATTATTATTAAAACAATTGATAGTAATTCTTTATTTAAAAAGGTTTGTTTATAATTTTTGAATATCCACTGACCGTATTTTTTGATATCATATTTGTTTTTTTGTAAGGTATATAAATTATTTTTATATTTAATTATATTAAAGCATATGTATGTGGATAAAGAAATATAAAAGAAGATCATCTCGCACCTCCAAAGAAAATTTCATACCATAGTAAGAATATATATATAGTCCATATTTTTCTACTATTATCAGTTTTACCAGCTATGTGGTCATCTAATAATTTTACAATTTTTTTGGTGTTAAAAAATTTTTTATCTTTGGTGAAAAGATTTTTTATTTGTTTATATATATCTTCGTCTTTTATCCATTCTCTAATTGGAACTGGAAAACCTAATTTCTTTTTATTGGAAACTTTATCTTCTAAAACCTCACTAGCAATGTCTCTAAAAATTTTTTTAGTTTTAAATTTATCGGTTTTAAATTCTACTGGTAAACCTAAAGCGTAATCGATTAATGGCCTATCTAAAAATGGAACTCTAACTTCCAAAGAATTAGCCATACTCATTTTATCGGCTTTTAGTAAAATATCACCAATTAACCAAAAATTAAAGTCAATATATTGCATTTTAGTTATGTCATCTTTATCTTTTATTTTATCATAATAAGGTTTTGTTAAATCTTCAAATCCTTTTGTTTGACGTTTGTTTTTTAGTATTTTACTAACTTCTTTATTATTAAAGATAAAAGCATTACCAACAAATCTATTTTCAAGTTTTTTTCCTCTTCTTATTAAGAAGTTAATACCTCTTTTATGAGGAAAAATACTGGCAATTTTTCCAATGGTAAATCTGATTGGATAAGGGATTTTATAATACCAGCTATCGGTTAGAGGTTCTTGATAAATATTATATCCTCCAAATATTTCATCAGCGCCTTCGCCTGATAGAGATACTTTGACATTTTCACTAGCTAACTTAGTAACGAAGTATAATGCAATGGCTGATGGATCGGCAAGTGGTTCGTCCATATAATATAAAATATTGGGAAGGTTTTTAAAGTATTCGTCTTTAGTGATTACTTTATTTATATTTTGGGTATCAATTTTACTTGATAGATCTTTGGCATATTCTATCTCACTATATTTTTCATTATTAAAACCGACAGTGAAGGTTTTATCAACGTCACTACTTGCAGCTATAAACGAAGAATCAACGCCGCTTGACAAGAATGAGCCTACTTCAACATCACTTATTTTATGAGCTTTGATAGAGTCTTGTAGATGTTCTTTAATACCTTCTTTCCACTCTTCATAGGTTTTGGTTTTATCTTCTTCAAATTTTATTTCATAGTATTTTTTTATTTCTAATTTGCCGTTTTTATATTTCATATAATGACCTGGCATTAATTTATAAACGTTTTTGAAAAAAGTTTCTTCACCTGCACTATACTGGAATGTAAGATAATATTCTAACATTTTGGTATTTAGTTCTTTGTTAAAATGTGGATGGATTAAAAAACTTTTTATTTCTGAACCAAATATTAATGTATTGTCCATTTTGGCATAGTAAAAAGGTTTAATACCATAAAAATCTCTAGCGGCAAACATTTCTCCTGTTTTAATATCATATATGACAAAGGCAAACATACCTCTTAGTTTATCTAATAGATTTTCGTGCCACTGTTCATATCCATGAATTAATACTTCTGTATCTGTTTTAGTTGAAAATTTGTGGCCTTCTTTAATTAATTCTTTTCTTAAAGTTTCAAAGTTATATATTTCACCATTAAAGATAATTACTTTAGTTTTATCTTCGTTATAAATAGGTTGGGACCCGCTTTTTAAGTCGATAATGCTTAAGCGTCTAAAACCTAGTGCTATGTTTTTATCGGTATAATACCCTTCTGAATCTGGTCCACGGTGAGCTATTAAATCTGCCATTTTTTTTATAGTTTCTGTTTTATCTTTTTCTTTATTAATGTATCCTACAAAGCCGCACATATTACTGCCTCCTTTTAGTATAGGTCATAATCATTTTATCATATATTTTGGTTTTTTTAAAGAAAAAGCCAATGAATATCATTGGTTTATATGATCATTTAAATCTGAAACTGTCTTTTTTTGAATTTCTTTTATTTCATTTATTCGATTTAAAATATTTGGTCTTATTAAACCTGTTTCTAAAATTTTTTTTAAATCTGTCACATCTTTCTTACGACCACAGCATTCTTTACTTTTTTTAATAAATTCTAATGACATGGTATTATATATATCACCATTTTTTGAAGTATATGTGAAAATATAATCTTTTAAATCGTCTAATTTAATTTGTTTTATTTTGCAGGTTTGATCTTTGGGATTATATGTATATTGGGTTAACAGGTTATTTTCATAATTAAATGGATAAATTCCTACTGGAACATTATCAACTAATAATTCTAAACCATAATCTTTTCCATCTTTAACAATATTTAAACTATCCCACGTGGGAATATAATACTTTGTTTTTTTTAATACTTTTCTGATCTTATCTATATCTTTTTTAAAACAAATCGTATCTATGTCACTATGCATGCGCTTAGAATCTTGATTTAATAATAAATATGGAACCGTTCCACCAGATATAAATAGTTTTAGGTTTGTATTTTTTAATATATCGTTTAATTTACTTAAAGCGGATTTAACTTGTTTAAAGCTCACGTTATCTTCTGCGTTTTCATTATAGTCTTTAAAATCATACATATTATCACCTTCATATGAATATTTTTATTTATTTATCAAAGTAGTCCTGGTTAAAATGTCTTTAAGTGTTTGTTTTTTCTTAGTTACTAGTGGAAGCAAAAATCCTAAGGTTATAATATCTAAAAATAATATTAATTCTCTTGCAAAGCAAGTAATAAAGCCGGCAATTTGGCCATCTAATTTAATTAGTTTTATCTTCATTATGTTTTTACCAAAGGTCGAACCACTACGACTTTCTGTAAATGGAAAATAGAAGAGAATAACCACTAGACATAAAATATATTTGGCAGCATTTATGGTGTTTTTGGTTTCTATAGCTAAGGAATCAACACTAATAAGATTTACTAAAGCTAAGATACCATAACAGATTAAACTAATAACAAAAATGTCTAATATAAAGGCTATAAGTCTTTTTAAAGAACTGGCATAAGATAATTGGTTTTCCTCTTTCATAATTAATTTATTTATGACAAAGGTATGAACCACCTTGTCATTTAAAGCTTGTTTTTGTGGGGGTAATAAAGATATTATAAAACCAATACCTAAGGTTATAACATTTAAAACCTTTGCCAAGTTACGAAGTAAAGCTTTGGGAAAAGTTACGGGATTTTCATATTGATCAGTTACTTCAATTCCTAATATATATTTGCCAAGGGACCCACGCCATGGGGTTCTTTCACATATACTATTATATAAAATATAAAGTGGAATAAAGATAAATAAACCGACGTATAGATTATCTAAGGTTATTTTAACAAAGTATTTATCTATAGCAATTAAAATAAAATATGTAAATACAAGTAAAATAAAACAATCGAATAATCCTGCAACTAATCTTTTGATAAAACCGGCATATTTTTCGTCTTCCAAATACTTTTCGTCGGATATTTTTTTGAAAAATTTATCTATATTACTAAAATCATAATTACAATATGGACATTTTTTTAAATTACCATCAATCATTCGTCCACATTTTGGACACCCCTTCTGCATTTTTTTCACCTCTTTTATTATGATTATAACACACCTTTTTAGAAAATAAAAACACCTTTTTTGATATGAACCCCGTTCCTATTTTATCCAAGAAACGAGGTTCAATTCATTTTAAGCTGCTTTTATTTTGTTTATATAATGATTTATTTTGCCCGCCCAAGCGGTGGATGCGGCATATTTTTTATTCATTAATTCTGGAGTATTTAAACCTTTATCATAGTAATTTGTTTTTAAATTATACATAAAGCTATAGATGCCTTCATCTAGGGTATTAAATTTTTTATAAGAAGTTCCATTACAACTTGGGCCACCTTTCATACCACCAACATTATAACACTGTCTTACTTGAGTACTACATTTACCATTGCAGCCGGTTTCATGAAGAACAATGGCAACAGCTAAGTATGGATCGATGCCCATATCAACAGAATATTTAGCAAAGCTCATACCTGTGCCCGATAAAGTTGATTTTAAAGAACGGTTTAGTTTTTCAGCCAATTCATTTAAAGTCATACCATCATAAACCACAGGTTCGGCTTGAACTGGTTCTTCGACTACTGGAGCCGTTTCTTTAACTGGTTCTTGAGCAGTTTCTGTTTGCTTTGGAACCTCTACTGGGGTACCGGATTCGTCTTTGGGGGTTACTACAGCGACTTCATTGGCCATAGTTTGATAGCTTGTTTGAGTTTCATTTTGAGCACTAAAACTATTTGATACATTCATATTAATCAGATATGGTAAACAAATAGAAAGTAAGACTCCAAATATTACAACCCCAGTCACTTTTTTTGTTTCTGACATTTACATCTCTCCTACTGTTCTAATGACAATTTTATCATAATAATTTTTAAGCGTCAAATCGGTGTGTAGTTTTAAGATGTCTTATAAATTAAGATTATTTTAAGCAAAAATAAAAGAAGCAAAAATTATTTTGCCTCTATCTCACTCATATAAGCTCTAATTTTTGTGGGCCATGTTTGACTGGCTGCGTATTTTGGCCCAATAGTTTCTGGTGTTGTTAGTCCTTTAGCATAGTAATTATTATAAAGATTGTTCATAAATGCTTTAATACCTTCGTCTAAACTTGAAAATGATTTATATGAACCACCATTACATCCAGGTGACCCTTTCATTCCACCAACGTTATTACATTGTTTTAACAAGGTTGAACAATTCCATTTGCAGCCTGTTTCGTGTAAGACAATAGCAACGGCTAAGTATGGATCGATGCCAAGTTCAGTGGCATATTTAGCAAAGATATCTCCTTTACCAGCTAAGGTAGAGTTTAATGAACGGTTTAATTTTGCGACAAGCTCGTCATAAGAAATACTAGTTAATTCTTTTGCTTTGGCATCGGCTTTAGCTTTTTCCTCGGCAAGTTTAGCTTCTAGAGCTTTTTTTCTTTCTTCTTCTTGTCTTTTCTTTTCTAATTCTAATGCTTTTTTACGAGCAATATTAATCTGTCTTAATTCTTCGACATCAATTTCAATCTTTAATGAACTAACAGTAGAATGTAGTTGTTCATTGATTGGTTTTATTTCTAACTTTTCGAAATTCAAAGGTGTATCTGCCTGATCATTTTTGGAATTAACTAAAGTATTTCCATCCATAACTGACAGGTTTAATGATTTTAGGACTTCTGCCCTAGTGATAGCTGGGTGCCATAAGGCGGACACTATCACAAGTATGATTATGGCCACTATATTGGCCTTAATCGATTGGTTTGTTTCCATTTTCACCCTCTCCTGTTACTTGCAAAATCAGAAAACAGGCCTTATTCTAGCACATTTAACCACATGCGTCAAATTGAGTCGATTTTTGTCTTATAGACTGTTAGGCGTTTGGCCTTAATTTATAAGCTTAAACTCTCCTCACTACTATTATATGGATGAAATGATTAATTTTATAGTACATAGGTCAAAATAAATTTTGACTTAGCTTGTCTCACGGCAAACTTTTTCTACTTCATAAGAATCTTAGACTCCTCTATAGACTAGTTTCGGATGATCGCCACCTACTTTATATTTATTTGTCAAGATTTATGATTAGATGGGTTGTTCTATTTCTTTCATATATACTTTTAGTCCTTTTGCTACATAGTGATTCTTCTGCATACTTCTTACACCTAAATTTTCAGTTACTATTATGTCATTTTCTTTTATTAGTTTATTTGTTATATTATGAATAGTTATGTTTGTAAATGATTTTACAAATATATATTTAGAGTTTAAAAATGCACTTTCCTTACATATAAAAACTTAGAATTTTTGTTTCTAAGTTTATTTTAAATCGATAAATTTTTCTAAATCTGTTTTTTTAATAGGGGTTTCACTACTTAACGAAACTTTTAAAGTTTTATTACCTATAGGATAAAACATATTTACATCATATTTTATTTGGTCTTTTACACTATTACTACAGTCCTCGATCTTGCTATAAGCTTTTACAGTTTGATTATTTATATTTATTATAAATTCTTCATAATTATATGAACATATATCTTTATCAAAGTACTTTTCATCTTCTAATGTTTCTTTGTAGTTTTCTTCTAAAGTTCTATATCCATTATAACTATATATTGCACGAATTTCATCATTATCTATTGTGGCTGAATTTTCGTCATAACCTCTTTCAAGCATATAACCTTTGGGAATATTAAGAGTTATTGTTTTATCTACAGTAAAATTAATTTCTTCCTTATTTACGTCATATTCTATATAATCTAAAATTTTTTCACCTAAATCTGATTTTGGGAGCCATAAAGATAATATGCTTGTAATTAAAACAATAACTACTACTATAGATCCTCCAACAAACGTGATAAAGTTATTACTTAAACCTTTGGAATCTTCAAACTCATCTTCACCAGTCCATGTACGATAAAGGTTGACTAATGATCCGAAAAAATAAGGGATGAAGAAGATATATAAAATTGCCATTAATAATATGCTTAATATTACCCAAAATTCCCAAGCATTTATAAGAGCCAAAATAAAAAAGCCAAAAAATACCATTTCAAGTATTAACCAGCCACCTAAGCTTAATATCATAGCATAAAATTCAATTATGTGTGTCCAAGAAAGAAAAAAAGCGTTAGGAATTATTACGAATATGCTTTTGTTTTCTTTTGGGATTTTATTATCTAAAAATATAATTATCGAAGTGACAAAACCAGGTAAGAATAATAGTATTATTATCACTACAATTATTTTATATATTAAAGATATAGGAATCAAAGTAGAAAGTCTAAAGGCTAGTGACATTATATATAATAGTAATAATAAAAAAGCAAGTAAAATTTTATGAGATGTTTTAAATGGTTTTTTAAAAATATCTATGACTTTTAATTTTTCACCTCTAGAAACATCTAAGGATGTTCCTAAAATACCAATAGTCCCTAAGATAAATATTAGCATTGATAAAAGTATAAGTAAAAACGTTAATGTAGCATTAATGCTTTTTATATAATAGTCAAAAACGAATGGTAATATAAGCAATAGTAAAGACATCAATATAGTTATTGCATTAGCAACTATCAACGGTTTAATATTACTTTTTACAAATTTTTTTATACCTCTTCTTTGGGAAGAACCGTCGTCTTTATATTTTGTGGGGTCATCCTCATTATAGACGGAAGCCCCACAAATCATACAAAAACGATCATTTTTGTTTAATTCAGCATTACAATTTGGACATTTCATATTATTTTACAATTTCTAAGTTTTGTTTTATTTTACTATCTATTGAGTCGATTTTATTTGCAGAATCATTTTGTGCAGCTACTTCTACCATGTATAGTTTACTGTTTTTAACTGTAATATACATATTTGATTCTTGAGTAGATGTTGAACACGTAACATGTCCCCATTCTTGCCCTTTAATAGTTTGTTTTGTGCTCTTTTCACATTTGATAGACCCCATCATTTCACCACTATCAATTGCATCCATATATTGGTCTAAAGTAGCACTATAAGCATTTTGAGTAATTAGTCCAACAATTACATCTTTATCTTTAGAGGCATAGAGTTTTTCATAGCCATATCTACTTTCTTCAGTAAAGTCATTAGGAATCCAAACATTAACCCCTACTAGGTTTGTAACTGTACCACTATTTTTAAAAATAAAGAAACAAACAATAGCTACTACTAAGACTACAGCAACAATTCCACCAATTATAAATACTTTTTTATTGTTCTTTTTATTTGGTGTTGGATTTGCTGAATTTGTAACCTGAGTATTATTTTCACTATTTAAATTTTGAGTTTGATCATTTGCTGCCATAGTTTCTGACTGAGGTTGAGTGTTCATTCCAGTCATTAAGTCTGGGGCTTGGTTAACACCTCCATTTACGTTATTTTGACTAGTGGTCTCACTTTGTTCCACTAAAGATCCACAATTTGGACAAAACGTGGCATCTTCATTCAAAAAACTTCCGCATTTTTTGCATTGCATTTCATTTCCTCCTTACTTCAACACAAAATTCAATAGGCAATTTATATTTTCCTATCTCAATTTAATTATATCATATTTTTTTACAAATTTGATTTTATTTAAAAAAATAATTTTATTTTAAATTTTATTTTAAATTTTATTTTGGTTTACATTTTATGATATAAATAGTGTTAAAAAAATTAAGACAATTGAGGTAATAGACATTAAAATACTGGCTATAGCTTTAGGTCTTTTTGAAGTGTTTAATCCTTGATAGGCAAAATAGAAATTAAGAATAATGATTATTTTCTTGACTTTGATATTCGGCGTTGGTTAACCGTGTAGATATTTTCCAACCTTATATAAAAAAATTCTCCTATTTAAAGAGATTTTTTATATTATTGGTCGGGAAGACAAGATTTGAACTTGCGGTCCCTACGTCCCGAACGTAGTGCTTTACCAAACTAAGCTACTTCCCGGCAGAAAGTTTATTTCACACTTTCTAAATAGGCTATATATATTGTTTGTTTGGTATTATCATTTTTAGTACAGGTAATCATGGTTAGGGTTTGTTTATTTGTGTCTCTATATATAGTAACATTACCATCTTTAGTTTCGTTATAGATGTTATCTATTTTATAAGTATATAAATGTCCCTTATATTCTACTTTAGCTACATCTCCAACTTTTAATTGATATAAATTTCTAAAATAAGCTATTCTAGTAACTCCAGAATGAGCGACTAAAATTACGTTGCCTTTTTTTTCGTCTGGATAGTTGGATGGTGAAAGAAATGTCAAGTTTTCACTTACATTATTGTGGGCATTAGTCTTATCGTAAAATCCTTGTTGTAGGTGTATTTTATCAATTGTTAAAATTCCAAGATAGCCATTAGGATTTGGCGTTGGAACATAAGGATCTTCTTGTTCTTCTGGTTCTTCAATATTTTGAGGAGTATTGTCATGAGCTTCATTATATAAAGATATACTAACTTTGGTATATGCTCTATCTTTTTTCCCTTTTAAGTAATCTGAAGAAATTAATAATAAGCCACCAATAATGGCAATAAAAGCGATTATAACAATAGTTCTATTGCTTAATTTTGAAATGGTAGAATCAATTTTAGGAACTATTTTTTTGGGTTTAGGCACTATTTACTCCTCCTTTTTTCTTTTTAAAGTATAACACAAATACAATTTAGTGTCTATTTTTTAATTTAATTTTAGCACTCTCACTTGACAAGTGCTAAATATGGTGCTATAGTTATAATGGATCTTTTTTAAGGTTAATTTTTAATATAAAGGAGGTTATGATTATGAATCAAGAGCAAGCTTATCAAGAAGGTTTACAAAACGTTTTAGAAAAATATGGTAGGGATATTACAGCAGCAGTTCGTGATGGCAAAATCGATCCGGTTATTGGCCGTGATGACGAAATTCGTAGTATTTCTCGTATTTTATCACGTAAAACAAAGAATAATCCGGTGTTGATTGGTGAACCTGGTGTTGGTAAAACTGCTATTGTCGAAGGTTTAGCTCAAAGAATTATCAAAGGAGATGTTCCTAACAGTTTAAAAGATAAACGAATTTGGGAACTTGATATGGGATCTTTGATTGCAGGAGCTAAATATCGTGGTGAGTTTGAAGATAGATTAAAAGCAGTATTAAAAGAAGTTAAAAACTCTGATGGTGAAATTATTATGTTTATCGATGAGATTCACATGATAGTAGGTGCGGGAGCTTTGGAAGGAGCTATGGATGCTGGAAATATGCTTAAACCCATGCTTGCCCGTGGAGAAATTCACTGTATAGGAGCAACGACATTAAATGAATACCGTAAATATATCGAGAAAGATGGGGCTTTAGAAAGACGTTTTCAAAAGGTTTTAGTTTCTGAACCCACAGTACTTGATACAATCACTATTCTTCGTGGTTTAAAATCTCGTTTTGAGGTTTATCATGGTGTTACAATTAAAGATAGAGCGTTAGTAGCTGCGGCTACTTTATCTGACAGATATATTACAGACAGATTTTTACCTGATAAAGCTATCGATTTAGTCGACGAAGCATGTGCGACTATTAAGGTTCAATTAGAATCAGTTCCTACTTCTTTAGATACTCTAACAAGAAAAATTATGCAGTTAGAAGTTGAAAAACAAGCTTTGAAAAAAGAAAAAGATGAATTTTCTAAAAACAGAATTAAAGAAATTGACGAGAAACTAACAGAGCTTAAAGCTAAGGAGAAAGAGTTAAGAGATGCTTGGGAGCACGAAAAAGAGATCAATTCTAGTATCAATCATAAAAAAGAAGAGATCGAAAATGCGAATAGAGATTTAGAATATGCGGAATCTAAATATGATTTAGAAACGGCGGCTAGACTTCGTCATGGGATTATTCCAGCTTTGGAAAAAGAACTTGAAAATCTAAAGAAAAATAATAAAAACTCTATTTTAAGTGATGTGGTTGACGATGAGTCTATTGCGGCAATTATTGCGAAATGGACTAAAATACCTGTTAGTAAATTAGTTGGAACAGAAAAGGAAAAACTACTTCATTTGGAAGATAATTTGAAAAAAAGAGTTAAAGGACAAGATAAGGCTTTACATTTAGTGAGTGAGGCCATTATAAGAGCTAGAGCCGGCATTAAAGATCCAAATAGACCAATTGGTTCATTTATCTTTTTAGGACCAACCGGTGTTGGTAAAACTGAAGTGGCCAAAGCTTTAGCTTATGAACTTTTTGACGATGAAAGACATATGGTTAGGATTGATATGAGCGAATATATGGAACCGCATTCTGTGGCTAGATTAATTGGTTCTCCTCCAGGATATGTAGGTTATGATGATGGAGGTCAATTAACTGAAGCTGTTAGAAGAAATCCTTATAGTATTGTTTTGTTTGACGAGATTGAAAAAGCTCATAAGGATGTATTTAATATCTTACTTCAAATATTAGATGATGGTAGAATTACTGATTCTCAGGGTAGAACGGTTGATTTTAAAAATACAATTATTATTATGACTTCTAATTTAGGTAGTGATTATATATTGGAAGGTCATAGCGACAGTGAAGAGATGGTTATGAGTGAACTTAGAAGAACTTTTAAGCCAGAGTTTATTAATCGTATTGACGAGATTATTGTATTTAATTCATTATCTAAGAAGGTCGTATATGAAATATTAGATAAGATTATATCTGAAATTGAATATAGACTTCGTGATAAAAAATTAGTTATCAAGTTAACTGATAAAGCTAAAGCGTTTATTATCGAACATTCTTATGACGAAAAATATGGTGCGAGACCTATTAAAAGATATGTGAGCAGGAATATTGAAACTTTGCTGGCTAAAGCAATAATTAATGAGGATGTTAAGTTTAATTCTACAATTACTATTGATATTAAAAATGATAAATTCATAATAAAAGGAAGCGATTAATTTCGCTTCCTTTATTTATATCTTTGAGATAATACTTGTTTTTTAGATAATACCCAATCATAATTTTCACTTATAATTACTGAGTTACAATATGGACATTCACTTGAGTTAACATTTTCTAAAGGTGCACCACAATTTGGACATTTATTTTGTTTTTCACTTATTCCTTTATTAAATGTCATTGCATAGTTATATATAACTTTCCTTTTGTCAGTTCCCCTTAATACTCTTCCCTCTTTATTTACTATATAATCAAAGCATTCTACCTGCATGGTTACAGTTAGGGAAACTGTTTTATCTTTGATTTCCATACCGACAATATTGAAACCTAGTAAACCGAAATCTTTCATGACATTGGTTTGTTTTTTGACAGATAGTGTGGTTAACTGAGTTTTATACATGTTATACATTTCATCAGTAACAGATTTTCTCATGCTGTCATAATCAAATTCCATCCAAGCCACCTGCACCTTTTTATATATTTCATAGGCTTGATTTTTGAATTCTTCTGGATTAAAGTTTGGTAGATATTCTTTTAATTTTTCTGGATTATATGGTGGCACATTTTTTAAAGTGGTGGTTGGCATAATTGTTCCTTTTTGTCTAGAAGATATGATAGCTACGGCAACAATGATTAAAGTAATGCCAAGTGGCAGAATTAAAACTATAGGGTCAGAGCTTCCACCACCCGAATAACTTCCACTATAATGTGAACTACCTGAGCTCCAACTAGAGCCAGAAAAACCTCCTGAAGATCCTCCAGAATAACTACCATCAAAACCAGAATCGGCTTCCGGTTTATAAAATGGCATTAGACATATTAAAGCTATCGCAAAAAATATTAGTATACTTTTAACCTTTTTATTCATATGTTACTCCTTTTATACTATTTCTATAGATGTTAAAACCCAATCTTTTTCTTCTAAGTTATAAATAGTTCCACAATAATCACATTTACCAGAAGCATTTACATCAATAGAAGCTCCACAACCTGGGCATTTTCTAACTGTTTTGGTTTCTTTATAGTTTATTTTTTTAGTGAATATTAAATGATTGCTTTTTTCGCTTCTAACATCGGTATCACCACTTATATAGTTTCCATCTTCGTCCATTAGGTAATCTAAATATCTAGAGATTAAATTTACTTCGATTATCATATACGTGTCTGTTACTTTATAATTTAAAATGTCTGTTTGGGCAACATTTATCTCGTCATACATTTGAATTAAATGTTTTTGATTTAAGTTCTCAACTATTTTTTGATATTTATTATAAATTTCTTCTGAGACAAAATGTTTTATATCTTCTAAGTTTTTGGTGACTACAGCCATATGAAGTTTTATAAATACATTATCGACATATGTTTTGAATTTACTTTCAGTAAATTCTGGATCATATTTTAATATTTCATCCATTATTTAGCTTCCTTACCACAATTACTACAGAATCTTCCAGTTAATTTAGCTCCACAATTACTGCAGAAATTTGGAGTATTTGTTTGAGTATTTGAAGTAGCAGCTACATTATTTGCTGGCTGAGAAGGAGTTTGCGTTTGCATGTTTTGATTTACAGCATTAATCATAGTTGCACCTGCTTGATTAGCCATTCCCATGCCCATGAAGCCCATCATAGAACCCCCTTCGTTTGCGGCCGCATTTTCCATAGCTTGTGCTGAACTACTAGCCATAAGTCCTGATTGTAAACTTGGGTCTGAGAATATTTTAGCATCATCAATGCGTGATACTCTTTTCATAGATTCGTCGGTTAAATTAATATCACCCATGGCAACATCTGTGATCATTAAACCATACTGCTTTTTCCATGAATCGTCTAGACATTTATTCATTTCGTCTGAAATATCACTACCATAAAGTCCCATATCTCCAAATGAAACTTTTTTGTTTCTCATGACATTGGAAATAGCGACAGTTACTTTTTCAACAAATTTTGCTTTTAACTGGCTTCCTACTACTTCGTCATATGTAATGGTATCTTTTGGGTTTGTACCAATTACTTCAGCTATTAAAATGGCTGGATCAACAACTCTTACGGCATATTCTCCAAAGAAGGTTACTTCTAAGGTACCATATTTTTCGTCGGTTATTTTTTTGGGCTGCGGACTACCAAATTTATTACCCATCATTACTTTTGTATTAACATAATATACTCTTTGGTCATGGGCTGGTTGCCCACCATATGTAATACGTCTACCAATGGTTTTTATAGTATCTTTTATTCCTTTGAAAAATCCACCATCAAAGACCGTTGGTTCTGTACTTTGTTCATAGGTGTAGATTCCTGGCTCAGCTGAAAAATCAGCTATGGCACCATTATCTACAATCATCATAGCCATGCCGTCTGGAACAACTATTTGACTTCCTTTAGTTATTATTCCTTCACTAGGATTTTTATTTCCATCTCCGTGATTTACAATACCTCTTTGAATTAAGACATTCCCATCAACTTCGGGGCATTCGATAAATTCTTTAAATTGATCTCCAAATCCAGATGATACTGAACTGGTTACGGCTTTTATTAAACCCATTTATTTCACTCTCCTTTATTTTAATTATATACTATTAAATTTTTTATAGCAAGAAAAAATCAATGTCTATTTTGATTTTCTTTTTGTTTAATAATTTGATTTCTTCCATGATTATAAAAGCATATTATTTTTTATTTTCCGCTTCTTTTTCTTCGAAGTATTTCAGATATATTTGATTCATTTTTTCTAAATCTTCTTCACTTCTAGGTGGGAATTTTTGAAAGACTATTTGATAACAAGCATTTATAAGATCGAGTGGAATTCCACCAACAAAAGATTGAACAAATTCTTTTAAATCTGTCCAAGGATATAATATAAAATACTCCAGACTATCTTCTTTATATACTTCAACGGGATATTCATTACTATCATAATCATGAACTTTATCCCAAATTTTTGTGGCTTCTATGTTTTGCTTTTCTAAATGTTCTTCAAGTATTGTCCAAAGCCTATTAATATCGGTGTAATCTATTATATATCTATTTTCTATTATAAGTGATAGTGTTAAGTTAACGAGGGTATCCGCATATATATTAAAATTTTTTTCACATTCTCAACTTC
>CALVII010000013.1 GCA_944329465.1 uncultured Bacilli bacterium
AAAGATAATTTTATGAGATTAATTAGTAATCCAAAAATAGAAAAGACATTACCTAATTATTTGAATTATGAAGATTTAGAAAAGTTACTAAATTATCCTGACACTAGTAACAAATATGGTTTAAGAGATGCTTTGATATTAGAGATGCTTTATTCTAGTGGAGTCAGAGTTAGTGAGCTTGCTAATATGAGGCTAAAAAATATTAATTTTAAAGAAAGAAAGATATTAATATTAGGTAAAGGTAATAAGGAAAGATATGTTTACTATGGAAGTAAATGTGAAAAGTTATTGGATAAATATTTAAAGTTAGATCACAGAGATAGTCCTTATTTATTTATTGGTAAAAAAAGTGAAAAATTAAATGAAAGAGAAATAAGAAGTATTGTTACTGAAACAGCTAAAAAAGCGGGAATTGAAGTACACATTTCCCCTCATACTTTAAGACATACTTATGCGACACATATGCTTAATGATGGAGCTGATTTAAAAAGTGTTGGTGATTTATTAGGGCATGAGAGTTTATCAACGACACAGATATATACCCATGTTTCTAATGAAAGATTAAGACAGGTTTATTTGAGTGCTCATCCTAGAGCTCACAAGAATTAAAAGGAGGCTTTTTAAATGAAAAAATATGTTTATTTATTTGACGAAGGAAATAAAGATTTAAGAGAACTACTTGGTGGTAAGGGAGCTAATTTAGCAGAGATGACTAATATGGGACTTCCTGTGCCATATGGTTTAACAGTTACGACAGAAGCGTGTAATTTATATTTTAGTGAAGGTGAACTTTTAAATGAGAATGTTCAAAAACAGATTTTAAAAGGTATTAAAAAAATTGAAGAAAAAACTTGTAAGAAATTAGGTGATATTAATAATCCTTTACTTTTGTCAGTTAGAAGTGGTTCACCTATCAGTATGCCGGGAATGATGGACACTATTTTAAATTTGGGATTAAATGACGATATTGCCAAATCTTTAGCTAAAGATGAGGATAGTAAAAGGTTTATTTATGATTCTTATAGAAGACTTATTATGATGTTTGCGGATGTTGTTAAGGGAAAAGGCAAAGATAAATTTGAAGATTATTTAACTTATTATAAGGAAAAGAAAGGTATTAAAAATGATTTAGAGTTAACGGCTTTAGATATGGCGAATTTAACAGTTGCTTTTAAAGATTTATATAAAAAACTTGTTAAAGAAGAATTTCCTAGTGAACCATTATTACAACTTATGCAGGCAGTTACGGCTGTATTTAGATCATGGCATAACAAAAGAGCAGAAGTTTATAGACAAATGAATAATATACCTGATACTTTAGGAACAGCAGTTAATGTGCAGGAAATGGTTTATGGTAATTTATCAGAAACTTCTTTAACTGGAGTAGCTTTTTCAAGAAATCCAGCAAATGGTGAAGATAAGTTATATGGAGAATATTTAATTAAAGCACAAGGTGAAGATATAGTTGCTGGTGTCAGGACACCGCTTTCTATAGATGAATTAGAAAAGAGTAACATTAAGATTTATAATGAGTTAAAAGATTATAGTAAACTTTTAGAAAATCATTATAAAGATATGCAGGATATGGAATTTACTGTAGAAAACGGTAAACTTTATATGTTACAAACGAGAAGTGGTAAAAGGACACCGATGGCTAGTTTAAATATAGGGGTTGACATGGCTAAGGAGGGTTTAATCACCGAGAAAGATGCATTAATGAGGCTTGAACCAAAGGAAATTAGTGATATGTTACATAAAAGTTTTGATGTTAATGTTTTAGAAAAAATAAAACCAATTACTAAAGGACTTCCAGCATCACCAGGGGCTGTTTATGGTCAGATATGTTTTGATACTTTAGAGGTTAAAGAAAAATATAATAAAAAAATACATACTATATTGGTTAGGGAGGAGACTTCACCAGAAGATATCGAAGCCATGAAATATGCGGATGGTATTTTGACGGTTAGAGGTGGTATGACTTCACATGCGGCTGTTGTAGCTAGAGGTATTGGTAAGTGCTGTATAAGCGGATGTGAGAATGTGACAGTTGACGAGAAAAAAAGAGTTATGATTATTAATGGTAAGGAATATACTGGGAATGATTATATATCTTTAGATGGTACAAGTGGCTATGTTTATGAGGGTACTATAGAGGTTAGTGATTCTAAATTAAGTGATAAATTTTTAACGATGCTTAAATGGGCCAAAAAATATAAAAAACTTGGAGTTAGAGCTAATGCGGATATAGCTAAAGATGCTAAGGTTGCTTTAGATTTTGGGGCTGAAGGTATTGGTTTATGTAGGACTGAGCACATGTTTTTTGAAAAAGATAAGATATTTGCTATTAGAAAAATGATAGTGGCTCCTAGTGAAAAAGAGAGAATTGAAGCATTGACGGTTTTACTTAAGATGCAGGAAAAAGATTTTGAAAACTTATTTAAAGCATCTAATGGAAAAATACTTACTATTAGATATTTAGATCCACCGTTACATGAATTTTTACCTAAAACGGAAGAAGAAGTTAGAGAACTTGCTTTAAGTTTGAATATGAAGGTTTCTGATTTAAATAAAAAAATAGGTTCGTTAAAAGAGTTTAATCCAATGATGGGACTTCGTGGGTGTAGACTTTCAATAGTTTATCCAGAGATTGCGGTTATGCAGACAACGGCAATATTTAAAGCGGCTAATAAGGTTATGAAGCAAGGTATAGTAGTTAAACCGGAGATAATGATACCTTTAGTTGGCGATGTTAAAGAACTTTTATATTTAAAGGATATTATTTTAAATGTAGCTAAAAGGGTAAATAAAGATAATTTAGTTAAATATAAAATTGGTACGATGATCGAAGTTCCAAGAAGTGTGATAAATGCTGGTGAGATTGCCAAAGAAGCTGATTTCTTTAGTTTTGGAACAAATGATTTAACTCAAATGACATTTGGTTTTTCAAGAGATGATGCAGGGGCCTTTATTGACGACTATTATCAAAAAAATGTACTTACTTTTGATCCTTTTAAAACTATTGATAAAGAAGGGGTTGGTAAACTGATGATGGTGGCTATTAAACTTGCTAAAGCATCTAATAAGGAGATCGAACTTGGGGTTTGCGGAGAACATGGTGGAGATGAAGAGAGTATTAAGTTTTTTAATGAGATTGGTCTTGACTATGTTTCTTGTTCACCTTATAGAGTGCCGGCAGCTATTTTAGCGGCAGCACAAGCAGAGATAAGTAAATGTTTGTGAATGTTATAAAACTTTATCTTGATCGATAGAGTTTTATTTTGTTTTGTGCTACAATTTTGTATAGAGATTGGGTGATTTAAATATGACAATTAATGAAGTTGTTTTTATAGATAGTTTACCAAAACTTGATTTACACGGTTTTGATAGAAATAGTGCTAGAGTGGCTATTAATGATTTTATTAAAGATAATCAAAAAATGGGAAATGAAGTTGTTTTAATTGTCCATGGAATAGGAATGGGAATAATTAGAGAGGCGTGTATTAATACTTTAAGTCGTTCTAAAGATGTGATTGATTTTAAAAGTGTCTATAATAATAGAGGATGCATGTTAGTGCAGATTAAAATATAATTTTATGTTTGGGATTTTGTTACCTTTTGTTTGACTTTTGCGTTTAAATGTGTTAATATAATTTCCATATTTGAAAGGGGGAAGAGAGCATGTATGATGAAGATAATAAAAGTGAGACACTAAAAGGTATTTTTATTAAAATTGTTTTGGTTGTTTTATTTATATTTGTTTTGATGATGTTATTTCCTACTAAAGGTTTTGTCACTAATTATGTCGATGAAAAGGTAGCTGAAAATAGTAGTATGGATAACTTTAATAATAATTTACTTGCTATGGCAACAGCAGGAAGTGGTTATTTTACATCTTCAAGACTTCCTGAAAATACAGGAGATAAAGTAAAAATGACTTTAGGCGAGATGTATGATAATAAATTATTGGTGAAATTTTCTGACAGTAATAATAAAACTTGTAATAATAAAAAATCATATATTGAAGTAACCAAAGAAGAAGACGAATATACAATGAAAGTTAATTTATCGTGTACTGATAAAGAAGATTATATTATGCTTCATATGGGGCTTGATGGAAAAGCGTTTCCCAGTACCAGCACCGCAAGGTGCGAGTTCGTAAAAAATCTTGACGATGCTTGGTCATATGGAGATTGGTCAAGTTGGAGTACCAAAAAAATAATTCAAGATGGTACTAATCAAGTACAGACAAAAGTAAGCAAAGTTCAAACAGGAACGAAGAGGGTTTCTCATAACAGTGTTATAGAAAAGAATGCTATTAAGGTTTATTATAACGGTAAATTGGTATATGTTTGTACATCTAATTATGACAATGCAGGAACATATGATAATATGGTGACTTGTAAGAAAAATGTCGTTACTTATACAGATGAGCCGGTATATAAAAATGTAACATATTATAGATCTAGAAGTAAAACTTTAAATAGTAAAGCAGACATAAAATGGTCAAATTGTGATGATATGTCACTTATAAATCAAGGTTATGTTAAAACGGGAAATGAAAGCTAGGGTTACCTAGTTTTCTTTATCGTGTGCAAAGGACTTGTCAAATTTTAGCCAATATGAGGTTATTGTTTGATTTATGATTTTATATATGGTACTATAATAATAGTAGAGTATGCCACATAGGAAGGAATGACAACCATGGAAAAATATATTTTTGGTTATCAAAATGAAAATGAGTTTAAAAAGTTAGAAAGTTCTTTAAAAAAATACAATATGTTAGCTTTTAAAAAACTTTATTTTGAATATTATCCTAAGATAAAAGCTGGGGAGTTTTTAGGTACTGTTGTGGCTACAGAAGGAAATGTTATGAAATATGAGGTTAATTTACCGACCGATGCATTATTTGCCAAAGTGCATGGTGAGGTTAAACTTCATTATGAGGTTAATGAGGAAAGCAAAAGTGTGACTTTAGTAACATTATCTCCTGAAGAAATCTTGAGTGAAGGACATCAGTCAGAACTTGTTACTTATAAGGGAGTGATGCTTTCTAAGGAACATTCTGATAAGGATAAATTTAAAATAAATTTATTAAATATGATAAATAAAGTATAATTTTTTAACTTACTTCTTGCATAATACTTATTAATATGATATTATATAGAAGTCAGTTTAATTGGACCCTTAGCTCAGTTGGTTAGAGCATCCGGCTCATAACCGGACGGTCGATGGTTCGAGTCCATCAGGGTCCACCATTTATTTAAGCGGGCGTGGCGAAATTGGTAGACGCACTAGACTTAGGATCTAGCGCCTTACGGCATGGGGGTTCAAGTCCCTTCGCCCGCACCATTGTAAGTAAAAGTTGCATTCTGTGTGACTATTAAATAGAGAAAAGGGGTGTTATGAAATTTCATACACTCTCTTTTCTTTGTTTTACCATTCTAGATTTTTTAGAAAGAATAACTGAGATAAAAATTTATTTTAATGTAAGAGGGTTTTTAGTATAATATAGCTATATTTATAAAGCTGAAAATATAATATGGAGGTAAAGTATATGAAAGTATTGATAGAAGATTTAATTGCTCTTAGATATATAATTGATAGTATGCCACAGCTTAATAATGATTTTAAAAAGATTATGTTGCACGATTGTGATGTTCCTGTGGTTATGAGTATGGCTAGTTTCATTCATTTTGATAAGATTGATATTAATTTTTGGGATTCAAAAGTTACGAAGGAAATAAAGTTATTTTGTCAAAAGTACAAAGAGGAACTTAATATTATAAAAAGATATTCTGCTTTGTATTACTTTTTTATGAAGAATTTTGATTCTCATGGTAATATTACTACTTTTGAAGATAATAATTTTAATTTCTTTTATCAGTATTTTTTAAGTCATAGAAATGAATTGGATCAAATAGTTATGCTTTTAGAAAAGCTTGTGGAACTTGGTTTTACTTATTTGGAATTTGATGAACAGGCAAATTTTGAAGATGAGCAATATGAAGCTTATACTAAAGGCTTTCCTTATGAATATTATTATTTAGAAAATATTGAGGTTATTTCTAATTATGATAAAAATTGGGTAAAATATGAAACTTTAGGATCAAATTATAGGTTTTTAGTATATCCAAAGAGTGGTGGTAAAAAGTGTAGAGTGGATAGTATTACCGTCAGTAATTTATTGTTTGATGTAGATAAACTTCCAGAGACTTTATCGCAGGAAATTTTTTTTAAAGAAATTAATGAATTTTTGAATTTGTATGGTAATAAGTGGTCTAAAGCCAGAGAAGATATTGGTAACGTGGTTAATATTAGTGATGCTTATGATGATTTGGCACGAAGTTTTGAAAAAATGGATGAAATTATTGAAAATATGGAAAATGCTCAAAGTAAAGATGAATTTGTTAGAATATTACTTAAGTTAAAAAAAGATTTAAAAGAATTAGAAATTGCTAGTTTAAATTTTAATGATGGTGTTTGTGAAAATAATCTTTTGGTAAATGAAGAAGAAATAAAAAAAGCAAAACAAAAGCGTCTAGAAAGAAGAATGCGTGATTATACAGACTTTCATTAAAAAACCTATAAAGTTTGAATGCTTTATAGGTTATTTTCTTTTTTCAAAGGTTTGAATGTATGTTTCCATATTATCTTGGGCAAAATATGGGAATCCACCAGTGACAATACATTTGGCAGTTGGAATATTGGCTTCAGTTAACATTCCTAAAACTGTATTTGCTTTATCTTTATCAATTGTAAATTTGTCTCCATTTACTAAGTAACTATATATGATTGGTGAAGAATAAGCTGATTTCGATGTGAATTCTCTTTCAACATCATATAGGCTTAGCCAGTTACCATTTTCTTTTATACCATTTATCATAGTTGATATTACTTCTGGGTCTTGTTCATATCTACCGTGTCCAAATTGTCTATAACGACTGATGTGTTGATCGTCGATAAATGTTCCGATTGTATTAGCATATTTGGCATTTTGTCTGTTTTTGTTTCTAGCTAAAAAGTTGTATAAATCAATCATGTCTGAATTTGTTATATTCCAATAAGCATAAGCAAAGGTAATTTTTTGACTCTTTCTAAATTTACGTTTACTTGATTTATCTATTAGTTTACATACATCTATAATAGCTTTATCTATGTTTTGCTCCATTTTATTTACCTCCTTTTAATGCTTTTACATAAGAAATATACTCTTGTAAGTTTCCTTTAGCTACGTATGCGTAAGCTCCTTCAACGATACATCTAGCTGGAATTAGACCACTATCTATGATAGCTAATTTAACTTTTGTGGTCATATCTTTATCGAATTTAATAGGGTTGTTGTTTTTGTCTAGAAATATTTGATAGATAGGATGTTTTGCTTTAGATTCTGAAAATAAAGAATCTTCATCAATTATTTCTAACCAATTGTCACGAACATATTCTTTTCTGACATTTTGGGGATTTAAGCTTTTAGCTCTTTGATCGTTATAGATTATTTCTGAAGTTTTTCTACGGTATTCGTTTAAATAACTTGGATATGATTTTAATAAACCATTTTGAACCATAAATTCAATAATAGTTCTTTGTAATTCTTTGTTTTCCGTTTGTTCTAAAACTGTTAATATACTAATTATACCCATGTTATCATAATAATCATAGGCAAATCTTATTTTATCTGATTTTGTTAATTTTGTTCTAATAATTGGTTTATAGGGTTTTTGAGTATAATGTTCTTCCTTTGTTTGTCTTAATAGATTTAATAAATATATTTCGTTTATGGGTTGTGTTTGTAGCATATATGATTCCTCCCTTTTAAAGCATGGTTTATTATATCATGTTTTTCATAAATGTCAAATTGACATTTTTTCTAAAAAAACATATAAAATAAAGCGATATATGATATAATTTTATATAAGGTTGGTGAGAAAATGAAATTATATAATACACTTTCAAAAAAGGTAGAAGAATTTATTCCTCATAATAAAGATATGGTTACGATGTATACGTGTGGGCCAACGGTTTATTATTATGCACATATTGGAAATTTGAGGACATATATTTCTGAGGATATTTTAGAAAAAGGTCTTAAGTATTTAGGATATAATGTTAAAAGGTGTATGAATATTACTGATGTTGGGCATTTAACGGGTGATAGTGATACCGGTGAAGATAAATTAATGACGGCAGCTAAGAAGGAACATAAATCTGTTTTAGATATTGCTAAATTTTATACTGAGGCTTTTTATGAAGATTTAGAAAAATTGAATATTAAAAAGCCAGATATAATTAGTCCAGCAACTGAAAATATAGATTTTTATATTAAAATGATTAGTAAGCTATTAGACGATGGTTATGCTTATGAATCTGGTGGCAATATATATTTTGATACATCTAAATATGAAAATTACTATGAACTTTCTGGAAGAAGTAAAGATGATTTGTTGGTGGCAGTTCGTGAAGATGTGGATGCGGATAATAATAAGAAAAATCCATTTGATTTTGGACTTTGGTTTACTAATTCAAAATTTAAAGATCAAGAACTTAAGTGGGATAGTCCTTTTGGATATGGATATCCGGGATGGCATATAGAGTGCTCAGCTATTGCAATACAAAATTTAGGAGAATATTTAGATATCCATTGTGGTGGGGTTGATAATATATTCCCACATCATACTAATGAGATTGCTCAGTCTGAATGTTATTTGGGTCATAAGTGGTGCAAATACTGGGTGCATATGGAGTTTTTAAACGATAAATCAGGTAAGATGAGCAAGTCTAAAGGTGATTCTAAGGATTTAAATAGTTTAATAGAAAAAGGTTATGATCCAATTGTCTATAGGTATTTTTGTCTTCAATCACATTATAGAAAGGTGCTTGTTTATAGTTTAGAAAGTTTAGATATGGCTACTAATGCCTATAATAAACTAAAAAGTAAGATTAAAAATATTAAGGATAATCCTTTTGGCTATGTCGATTATGAGGAGGCTTTAGTATATCAAAATGAGTTTAAAGAGGCTTTTTCTAATGATATGAATACATCTTTAATGCTTACTTGTCTATATGATGTAATTAAAAGTGATTTAAATAATAATACTAAGCTTTATTTGATTAAAGATTTTGATTCTGTACTTTCTCTTTCTTTATTTGAAGAAGAAAAAATTTCTGAAGAGTTAGAAAAATATATTTTAAGTAAAATAGAAAAGAGAAATATAGCTAAAAAAGAAAAGAATTATGAACTTGCGGATTCTATTAGAGAAGAGTTGCTTTCTAAAAATATTGTGATTAAAGATACGAGAGAAGGGACAGTATTTGAAATTAGAAAGTAATGGACTTTTAGTTATAAATAAAGATAAGGGTTATACTAGTAGAGATGTAGTTAATGTTATAAGCAAGTTATTTGAAACGAAAAAAGTAGGGCATACGGGAACTTTAGATCCTTTAGCACGCGGTGTTTTAGTTATTTGTTTAAATAGATATACTAAATTAAACGAAATACTTACTTCTATAGAAAAGGAATATGTTGCAGAAGTTACTTTGGGGATTAAAACTGATACTTTAGATATAGAAGGAAATATATTAGAGAAGAAAAAGGTTTATATTACTAAGGATGATTTGATTAAAACCTTAAAAAAATACGAAACGACTTATGAACAGGAAGTTCCTATTTATTCGGCTGTAAAGGTTAATGGAAAAAAGCTTTATGAATATGCGAGAAGTGATGAGAAAGTTGTTTTGCCTAAAAAGAGTGTGACTATTAAAAAAATTGAGCTTTTAGCTTTTAGTGAAAATAAATTTACTTTTAAATGTTTAGTTAGTAAGGGAACTTATATTAGAAGTTTAATTAGAGATATTTTAAATGATTTAAAGGTTATTGGAACGATGAGTGATTTAATTAGAACTCGTCAAGGTGTTTTTGATATCAAAGATGCTTACAGTTTAGAAGATGTGGAGAAGGGTAATTATAAATTACTTAAAATTAAAGATGTTTTAGATATTCCTAAAGTTATGGTTGATAAGACCTTAAAATTTAAGCTTTTAAATGGTGTTAGGTTAAAAGGCAATTATCCAGATAGAGTTTTGTTTTTAGATAATGATGAGGAAATTGCTATTTATAAAAAAGATGGTGATGTTATGAAAATGGAGGTTAAATTTTAAATAATGTTATTTGAAATATTAAATTAGAAATTAATCTTATTATGTATAATTTTGAAAACGTCTTGCATTTTTTCCTAATTTAATGTATATTATTTATGTACTTATTTCTCGGATTTAAAGAACTCCATCTTTATATCTTAGATTTAAGCGAATATTTATAAAAGGAGGATAGAAAATGGCTTTAAGTAAAGAAGAAAAAGCTAAGTTAGTTAAGAAGTATGCTAGAAAAGATGGCGATACTGGTTCAGCTGAAGTACAAATTGCTATTTTAACTG
This sequence comes from uncultured Bacilli bacterium, assembly GCA_944329465.1. Lineage (GTDB taxonomy): Bacteria > Bacillota_I > Bacilli_A > RF39 > UBA660 > Coprosoma. The sequence continues at coordinate 10,431 of CALVII010000013.1, forward strand.
AAGAAATTAAAGAACTAACTGAGCACTTAAAAACACATATTCACGATTATCATTCACGCCGTGGATTATTACAAAAAGTTGGTAGACGTAGAAGTTTATTAAATTATTTAAAGAAAAAAGATGTTACAAGATATCGTGAAATTGTAAAAAGTTTAGGACTTAGAAAATAGTAGACACTCTTTTTAGAGTGTCTTTTCATAGAAAGGGTTGTAGTTATGAAGAAAACGTTTGAAATGGATTTTTATGGAAGAAAATTAATAGTTGAAAATGGAGAGGTAGCTAAACAAGCTGACGGGGCTGTTTTGGTTAGGTATGGTGATACGGTTGTTTTATCGACTGTTGTTGTTTCAAAAGACGCAAGATTGCTTTCTGATTTTTTCCCGTTGATGGTACTATATCAAGAAAAATTATATTCAGTTGGTAAAATTCCTGGAGGCTTTATTAAAAGAGAAGGTAGACCAAGTGAAGAGGCTACTTTGGCAGCTAGAATGATAGATAGACCAATGAGACCACTTTTCCCAGATGATTTTAGAAATGAGGTTCAAATTGTTAATACTATTTTATCAGTAGATCCAGATAATTCACCTGAACTTGCGGCATTACTTGGTTCTTCTATTGCAACTTCTATTAGTAAAGTTCCATTTAATGGACCAGTTGCTGGAGTGAAAGTAGGAAGGGTTAATGGAGAGTTTGTTGTTAATCCTACCACTGAACAAGCAGAAGTTTCTGATATTGATTTAACGGTTGCAGGAACAAGTGAGGCTATTAATATGGTTGAATCTTCAGCTAAAGAAGTTAAAGAAGAAGATATGTTAAATGCTTTAATGTTTGGACATGAAGCGGTTAAAAAATTAGTGGAATTTGAAAATAAAATAGTTAAAGAAATTGGCGTAGATAAAATGGAGTATGAAAAATTAGAAATTTCTTCTGATTTAAAAGAAGAAGTTACTGATTTAATTAAAGAGGATATTGATAAAGCTTTAAGAATTAAAGATAAATTAGAAAAATATGCCAAATTAGATGAGATAAAAGATAATTTAATTAGTAAATATGAAAAAGAAAATGAAGATATGCATCTAGAAGATTTGGAACAGTTAAAGGCTAAATTAGTGATTATCTATAATGAAGTAGAGTATGAACTATTTAGACAAATCGTTGTTAAAGAACATACGAGAGCTGATGGAAGAGCAATGGATGAGATTAGACCACTTTCGGCTTCAGTTGATTATTTACCTAGAACACACGGATCGGCTTTATTTACAAGAGGTCAGACTCAAAGTTTATCTGTTACTACTTTAGGGGCACTTGGTGAACATCAGATATTAGATGGACTTGGTTTAGAAGATAGCAAAAGATTTATGTTACATTATAATTTCCCACAATTTTCAGTTGGAGAAACTGGTAGGTATGGTGCACCTGGTAGAAGAGAGATTGGTCATGGAGCACTTGGTGAGAAAGCATTACTTCAAGTTATTCCATCAGAAGAGGAATTTCCTTATACTATCAGAGTGGTGTCTGAAATTTTAGAGAGTAATGGTTCTTCTTCACAAGCTAGTATTTGTGCGGGATGTATGAGTTTGATGGCTGCTGGAGTTCCAATTAAAACACCAGTTGCTGGTATTGCAATGGGGTTAATTACACATGGTGATGATTATACTATTTTAACTGACATTCAAGGTATGGAAGACCATTTAGGAGATATGGATTTTAAAGTAGCAGGTACAAAAGATGGTGTATGTGCTTTACAGATGGATATAAAGATTAAAGGTATTACTAAGGGTATTTTAAAAGAGGCTTTGGAGCAAGCTAAAAAAGCAAGGCTAGAGGTTTTAGATGTTATGCTTAAAGCAATACCTGAACCTAGAAAAGAAGTTAGTAAATATGCACCTAAAGTTATGACATTTATGATTGATCCGGATAAGATTAAGGATGTTATTGGTAAAGGCGGAGATATGATTACTAAAATTATCTTAGAGTCTAGTCATGTTAATTCAGTTAATGATATAAATGCGGTTAAAGTTGATTTAGAAGACGATGGAAGGGTAGTTATTTATCATACGGATAAAGATGTTATTGAAGAAACTGCTAAAAGAATTAAAGATATCGTTCGTGAAGTGGAGCCTGATAAGGTTTATAATGGTAAAGTTGTTAAAGTAGAAGATTTTGGATGTTTTGTAGAACTATGGCCTGGATGTGAAGGATTAGTACATGTTTCACAATTAGATATTAAGAGGGTTGAAAAACCTAGTGATATGGTTAAAGTTGGTGATGAGATTTTAGTTAAGTCACTTGGTTATGATAAAAAAGGTAGGCTTAATTTATCTAGAAAAGAAGTTTTAAAAGCGAGTGAGAAAAAGGAAGATAAAAAAGATTCTAAAGAAAAATAGGTTTTGTAAAAAGCAAGTAATTTCAATATTGCTTGTTTTTTGTGAATTTTAAGGTTTTTTTCTTTAGAAAAAAAGAAATCTATTATTTTTGCCGTATATTTATATATAGAAGGGGAAGATACATGAAAAAAAATAACATGGTATCGAACAAGGGGCGCAAATATCTAAAAAAATGTTTAAGAAAAACATCGATGTTCAAATCATATCAAGATTGACCAAACTAACTTTAGAAGATATTTTGAAGTTGAAAAGCACTGATTTAAATTAGTGTTTTTAAAATAATTTGTTTGATTTTGTAAAATAGTGTTAAATTTATTAGGTTGCTTTAGTTTTTAAAAGAAAAATGATATAATTGATATGTAATAATGGAGAGGATAACATGGCAAAGAGAAAATCTAGAAAACAAAAGAAACAGCAACCTTCTTATAGTATAGAACTTAAAGGAATAGTACTTATTTTAATAATGGTAATAGGGTGCTGCCCATTTGGGGTGACAGCTGATATTATTAAAGGTTTTGCTGGGTTTATTGCCGGTGGATGGTATATTTTACCTTTGATTGGTGTAGGGGCTGCGGGAATTTATATGATGGTAAAAAGGGAAAAACCTGATTTTTTAACATCTAGGTTGGTAGGACTTTATGTTTTAATTTTAGGGATTTTAATTTTATCTCATACTGAGTATATTAAGCAGTTAGGTAATGAAAGTATTTCGGCTTGGAATATTATAACAGCTACTATTGATAATTTGATGGCTTTTGTCAATCATACTGCTGATATTCAAGGTGGAGGTATGCTTGGAGCAATCTTTTCGGTTATTGGGGTTAAACTTTTAACTTTAGAGGGAACCGAAGTGGTGTGTATTGCTTTAATTATATGTGGAATTATAATGTTTACTGGAGTGTCTATTTACGATGCAGTAATTTATATTAGAGGTAAGTTAAAAAATGCGAAGGAAGCTAAAATCAATAAAAAAGCTGAAAAAGCGGCTCATCAAGCTGAAGAGGAATACGAAAATGAGGATAAAAAAGTTGTCATTTCTTCTATAGATGAACTTCCAAAAGAACCGGTTAAAGAAGAAACACTTGAACGTAAAGAAGAGGTTCATGTGGATAGTAAGGGTTATAATAAACCTCCAATGGGGTTACTTATTAAACCAAAAATAAAAAAAGAAGCTATTAAAGCCAATCAAGATTCGATTAAAACAAATGTTACGGAATTGGAAAAAGTTATTAAGGATTTTGGGGTTGAAGGTAAGGTTGTGGCAGCTAATATTGGTCCATCAGTTACACAATACGAACTTGAGATTAAATCTGGCACAAGACTTTCTAAAATAACGGCTTTAAATAAAGAGATTGCTTTGGAACTTGGAGCTAGAGATGTTCGTATACAGGCTCCTATTCCCGGCAAGAAAACGGTTGGTATAGAGCTACCTAATAAATCTATTATGTCCGTTTCTATTAGAGAAATTTTAGAGGCGGTACCTAAAACAAAAGAAGATTCTAAGTTGTTGGTGGCTTTAGGCAAGAGCATTATGGGTAATCCTGTATGGTGTGAAATAGATAAGACACCACATTTACTTGTTGCTGGTTCAACTGGTAGTGGTAAATCAGTATGTATTAATAGTATGATTACTTCTATTTTAATGAGAACTAAACCAGATGAAGTTAAATTAGTTTTAGTGGATCCTAAGAAGGTTGAACTTTCTATGTATAATGGAGTTCCGCATTTATTGACGCCGGTGGTAACTGATCCTAAAAAAGCTAATATTGTTTTACAAAAAATAGTCAAAATAATGGAAGATAGATATGATTTGTTTGAAGGAAGTAAGACTAAGAATATTGCAGGTTATAATGCTTATGTCGATAAGAAGAATGAAAGTTTATCTGACGGCGAAAAAATAAATAGACTTCCATATATAGTTGTCATTATAGACGAACTTGCGGATTTGATGTTGGTGGCAGCTAAAGAGGTTGAGGATTCTATTATGCGAATTACTCAAATGGCAAGAGCGGCTGGTATTCATTTGATAGTAGCAACGCAAAGACCTAGTACGGATGTTATTACAGGAGTAGTTAAAGCAAATATTCCATCTAGAATTTCGTTCGCGGTATCTTCAAGTATTGATTCTAGAACAATACTTGATATGAGTGGAGCTGAAAAGTTACTCGGTAAAGGTGATATGTTATTTTTACCCCAAGGTGAGAGTATTCCGACGCGTGTTCAAGGAACTTTTGTTAGTGATGACGAGATAAAAGCGGTTGTAGATTATACAATATCTCAGCAAAAAGCGATGTATGATACATCTTTGACTGTTTCTGACGAAGATAGAGGGGCTACAACGATGGTGGAAGATGATGATTATGAAGAACCTTTATATAATGAAATAAGAGAATTTGTTATTACTCAGGGTAAAGCTAGTGCATCATTACTTCAAAGAAGATTTAGACTTGGATATAATAGGGCGGCGAGATGTATTGATTTGCTTGAGGAAAGAGGAATAGTTGGACCTCCTAATGGAGCAAAGCCTAGAGAGGTGTTAGTTAAATTAGAAAAGAAAGAAGAATAGCTTTCTTTTTTTAATATGTATTTTTTTTGACTAGTTTTGACGAATCTGTATAAACTTTTTATGGAAGGTGTTAAAGTATAGCTGGTGATGATATGTTAGAGATAGATATGGATTCAAAGTATGGTATTTTATTTGTTAGGTTATTTGGAGAATTAACTAGAAGAACTAGAAAAAAATTTAATAATGAAGTTTGCAAGTTGCTTGAAAAGGTTGGAATAAAAAACGTTGTTTTTAATTTAGAAAATGTATATAAAATGGATGATGATGGGTTTAAAACTTTATTTAAGTGTTATGAGGTATGCCTTAAAAATAATGGGAATAGTTATATATGTTTGAGTAAAAATAAGTTTGGTTATGATTTAAAAGATTTTAATGTGGTTTGTGATGAATTGTCAGCTTATCATTTAATTAATACTTAAGGAGGAGAAAATGGATCCTTTAAAAGAGGTTATAATAAATAATAGTAATTTAATTTACAGCATTGCAAGTAAATTTGAAGGATGTGATATGGATGATTTGTTTCAAGTTGGATCTATAGGAATGATAGAGGCTTATAAAAAATTTGATCCATCTAGAGGGGTTAAATTCACAACGTTTGCCTATCCTTATATTTTAGGAAGAATATCTGAGTATGTAAGAGAAAACCATATGGTTAAATTAAGCAAAGATATGATGCGAGCTAAGAAGAAGGTTGATAGGGCGAAAGCTTATTTGTCACAAGAACTTATGAGAGAAGCAAGCTTAGAGGAAATCAGTAATTATTTAAATATACCCCTTCAAAATTTAAATATGCTTATTAGTTATAAGGGTGATGGATATAGTTTAGACGAGATGTATTTTGATGATTTATCTTTATATGATGTAATTGCCTCTAAAAATATAGATTATGATAGTTTGGTTTTTTTAAAGCAAGAGATAGAAGGCTTGCCAGAGCCTGATAGAACAATTATGATTCAAAGATATTTTCGGGACATGACGCAATGTGATGTTGCGGATAATTTGGGACTTAGTCAAGTTGACATTTCTAGAAGAGAAAAAAAGGTTTTAGTTAAACTTCGAAAGAGCTTTAATTGACAATTATATTTAGATAAATTATAATTGATAATAGGTGATAGGTATGAAAAGAGGTTTTACTTTAGTTGAGCTTTTAGGAGTTATTGTTATTTTAGGTTTGATTGCGATGATAGCTATTCCAACAATTAATAGTGCATTAAATTCTTCTAGAGAAAGAGCTTATAATGAACAAATTAATACTATCGAAGATACGGCGAGAACATATATGTCTAAAAATTCATTAAAGTTACCTGATCAAACTACTGGAAATAATTGTAGTTTGAGTGTTGGAGTTTTAAAACAATCTGGATTACTTAGTTCAGATGACATTAAAAATCCTAAGTATAAAAAAGGCAGTACCGAAGAGGATGAAAATTTTGAGGTTTTTAATGGATATGTTATCATTACCTTTAATGGAAAAAAATATGAATACGAATATGTGAAAACTACTAGTGTTGAAGAGTGCTAGTAGTTTTTTTTGTATAAAGCAAATTATTTGGTTCATAATAGTTTTAGGAGGAAATTATTATGAAACAAAACTATCAAGACATTGTTAAGAAAAATAGTCCGAAGGAAAATGTTTTAATTAATGCAATTATAGCTTTTATAACTGGTGGTGTTATGGGAATTGTTGGACAGTTTTTAATAGATGGTTATATTTCTTGGTTTGATATTCCAACTAAGGAAGCTACTGTTTGTATGCTTGTTACTTTAATATTTTTTAGTTCTTTATTTACATCTTTGGGCTTTTTTGACAAATGGGTTAATTTTTGTAAGTGTGGACTTATTATTCCAATAACGGGTTTTGCTCATGCGACAATGAGTGCGGCTTTGGAATACCGTAAGGAAGGTTTAGTTACTGGTATTGGTATGAATATGCTTAAACTTTCTGGAGCGGTTATTATTTTTGGGGTTGTTAGTAGTTTTGTATTTAGTTTGCTTAGAATGGTGGTAGGGCTTATATGACATTTAATTTTAAGAATGTTTATATAAAGGAAACCGCAACGATTACCGGACCTTATGAAAGTGAAGGACCATTGGGTAAATATTTTGATTTATGTCATAAGGATTTATATTTTGGAGAAAAAAACTGGGAACAAGCTGAGGTTAAGTTGGTAAATGAATCTATTGAAATGCTTTGTAAAAAAAGTGGAATTGATATAAGTTTGGTGGATGTTTTGATTGGTGGTGATTTACTTAACCAAATAGTTGCTTCTAATTATGCAGCTTTAAAGTTTAATAATAGTTTTATTGGAATTTATGCGGCTTGTTCGACATCGACTTTAGGGCTTATTTTAGGAGCAAGTTTAATAGATAGTGGTTTTATTAATAAAGCTATTACTTTTACTTCTTCACATAATACATCGGCTGAAAAACAATATAGGTATCCGGTAGAGTATGGAGGTCCAAAACATAAATCAACAACATTTACTTCGACGGGTTCGTCAGCGGCATTACTTACTTCTAATGGTGATATTAAACTCGAGAGTGGAACAATTGGTAGAGTTATTAATTCTAGGGTTTGTGATGTTTCTAATATGGGTGCAGTGATGGCTATAGCGGCAGCTGATACCATTTGTAGACATTTGAAAGATACGGGAAGAAATATTGACTATTATGATTTGATTTTAACTGGTGATTTGGGTATTTATGGTATGAAAATATTAAAGGAATATATGCATAGTGAATATAATATTGATCTAAAAAATTATAATGATACAGGAGTTATGCTTTATGATTTAAAGAAACAACCAGTTTATGCAGGAGCTTCTGGTCCGGCTTGTGCACCTTTAGTTACATATGGATATATTTTTGATCAGATGCGGAAAGGAAAATATAAGAAGGTTTTGTTGGCTGCTACTGGTGCTTTAATGAGTCCTACTATGGTTAATCATAAACTTACTATTCCAGCTATTTCTCATGCGGTTAGTTTGGAGGTAATATCATGATATATTTAAATGCCTTTTTGTTTGCGGGTTTGGTTTGTGCGATAGCTCAAATAATACTAGATACTACTAAGTTAACTCCAGGACATATTACGGTTATATTTGTTGTGTTGGGTGCTTTTTTAGATGTGTTTAATATATACGATAAATTTATCTTATGGGCAGGTGGAGGAGCGCTTGTTCCAATTACGAGTTTCGGTCATAATTTAACTCACGGAGCTATTCATGGATATAATACTGAAGGGGTTTTAGGTTTATTTAGTGGAACTTTGGATTTGACGGCGGCAGGCATAAGTGCGGCTATTATATTTGCTTTCTTTATGTCTTTAATATTTGAACCTAAAGATTAAAATATCTAGTTTGACTAGATGTTTTCTTTTTAAATATTGACAAACTTTTGTTTGCTTTGTAAAATTATATTGTGTGGTAAAATGTTTGACAAAGATGTTATAATATTAAATAGTTTTGGATGTGATAAAATTGTTTGTGATTGGATATAAGGCTTTTAATAAGGATTTTACAAATAGATATGGTGATAAGTTTGAAATTGGAAAAATTTATCATGTGGATGGTGAAATTAAATGGGGAAATGATGGCAATGGTTTTCATTTATGTAGTAATTTAGAAGACTGTTTTAGATATGTCGATCCTGATAATTCAGTGATGACTGAGGTTATGGGATTTGGAAATACTAAAAAATACGATGATGAGTACTATGGCTATTTCGATATGTATGTGTGTGAATATATGCGTATTGTTAGAATTATTTCTAGAGAAGAGATTATAAATGTGATGCTTCATACTTACAAAGAAAGAAGAGACAGATTTATTAGAACTTTTAATTTAAGTGAAGAAGAAAAGAAATTATTTGAAGGAGTTGGTATTTATGGACAAGATAGTAGTAAAAGGTGCGAGGGAAAACAACTTAAAAAACATTAATATTACATTACCTAAAGATAAATTAATTGTTATGACGGGAGTGTCTGGAAGTGGTAAAAGTAGTTTAGCTTTTGATACTATATATGCAGAAGGTCAAAGAAGATATATCGAAAGTTTAAGTGCTTATGCAAGACAGTTTTTAGGAGGTTCTGAAAAACCTGATGTTGATAGTATTGATGGACTTTCTCCAGCTATTAGTATTGACCAAAAAACGACTAATAAAAATCCACGAAGTACTGTAGGAACTGTAACCGAAATATATGATTATTTAAGGCTTTTGTTTGCACGAATAGGTGTTCCATACTGTCCTAAACATCATATTCCAATTAGTAGTCAAAGTATTGAAGAGATGTGCAGTGATGTAATGAAACTTCCCGAAAGAACTAAAATTAGAGTTTTAGGTCCTGTAGTTTCTTTAGAAAAAGGTACACATAAAGATTTACTTTTAGATTTAAGGAAAGATGGATATGTGAGAGTTATTATTGATGGTGAAGAATATGATTTATCAGATGATATTAGTTTAGAAAAAAACAAAAAGCATACTATAGAAGTTGTAGTTGATAGATTAGTTATTAAACCAGAAATTAGAAGTAGACTTTATGAGAGTATGGAAGTAGCTACTAAGTTAGGTAAAGGAAAATTGTTAATTGATGTTATAGATGGTGAAAAAATACTTATGAGTGAAACATATGCTTGTCCTTACTGTGATTTTTCTTTACCATCTTTAGAACCTAGAATGTTTTCATTTAATGCACCTTGGGGAGCATGCCCTGAGTGTAAGGGACTGGGTGTTAAGTATAAAATTGACGAGGATTTAATTATTCCAGATAAGGGTTTGAGTATTAATGAAGGTGCAATTACCGCTATTAATACATCTGATGAGAGTAATATTACTTATACTAATTTAGAGACGGCTTGTCATTATCATAATATTGATATGAATAAACCAGTTAAGGATTTAACTCGAGGCGAATTAGATATTGTTTTATATGGGTCGTCTGAATTACTTACATTTAATTATGTTTCTAAAGCAGGTAATAAGAGAACGACAAAAGGTTTTTTTGAGGGAATTATTACTAATTTAGAAAGACGTTATATGGAAACTAAAAGTACTTGGATTAGGACTTGGATTGAAAATTATATGACAGAACTTAAATGTCCAAAATGCCATGGTGCAAGACTTAATGACGATGTGTTATCTGTTTTAATTGGTGGTAAAAATATTTATGAGGTGACTCAGCTTAGTATTAAGAATTTATATACATTTTTAGGTGATTTAAAATTAACAAAGGAACAAGAGGAAATATCTGATTTAATTTTAAAGGAGATAAAATCAAGACTTTCATTTTTGATTAATGTCGGACTTGAATATTTGACTTTAGATAGAGAGGCAAAAACGCTTTCTGGTGGGGAAGCACAAAGAATTAGATTAGCTACGCAGATTGGTTCCCAACTCACGGGTGTTTTATATGTTTTGGATGAACCTTCAATTGGCTTACACCAAAGAGATAATCAAAGGTTAATTAATTCATTACTTAAAATGCGTGATTTGGGTAACACTTTGATCGTAGTTGAACATGATACTGATACAATGCTTCAAGCTGATTATTTAGTAGATATTGGTCCAGGTGCGGGAGTGCATGGTGGAAAGGTTGTTGCAGAAGGAACACCTGAAGAGGTTATGGATAATCCTAATAGTTTGACTGGTAAATATTTGACAGGTGAGCTTAAAATTGAAGTTCCTAAACAAAGAAGAAAAGGTAACAAAAAATATTTGGAGATTGTTGGAGCTAAAGAAAATAATTTAAAAAACATTAAAGTTAAATTTCCACTTGGTAAGTTTATTTGCGTGACGGGGGTATCTGGAAGTGGTAAGAGTACTTTAGTTAACGAAATTTTATATAAGGTGATATCTAATAATTTATATAAATCTAAAGAAAAACCAGGGTTATATAAATCAGTTAAGGGCTTAGAAAATATTGATAAGGTTGTAGATATTTCGCAAGCTCCAATTGGTAGAACGCCTCGTAGTAATCCAGCAACTTATACTTCAGTGTTTGATGATATTCGTGATGTTTTTGCTGAAACTAAAGAGGCAAAAATGAGGGGATATGATAAAGGAAGATTTTCATTTAATGTCAAAGGTGGAAGATGTGAAGCGTGTTGGGGTGATGGTGTTAAAAAGATTGAAATGCATTTTTTACCTGATGTTTATGTACCTTGTGAAGTTTGTCATGGTACGCGATATAATAGTGAAACTTTGCAAATTAAATATAAAGGCAAAAATATTTATGAGGTTTTAGAAATGACGGTTGAAGAAGCACTTAAGTTTTTTGAAAATGTACCAAAGATTAAAAATAAACTACAAATGCTTTCAGATGTTGGACTTTCTTATATTAAGTTAGGTCAAAGTGCACCTACGCTTTCTGGGGGAGAGGCGGCGAGAGTTAAACTTGCGAAGGAGCTTCAGAAAAAGCCAACTGGTAAGAGTTTGTTTATATTAGACGAACCAACTACGGGTTTACATAGTGATGATATTAAAAAATTACTGGTTATTTTAAATAGAATTGTCGATAATGGTGATACTGTTTTAGTTATTGAACATAATTTAGATGTTATTAAAGTAGCCGATTATATTATCGATTTAGGACCAGAAGGTGGCGATGGTGGAGGTAATATTGTCGTTACTGGAACACCTGAAGAGGTTGTTAAATGTGAAGAGAGTTATACTGGTAAATTTTTAAAGTCTTATTTAGAGTAGGCTATAGATTAATTTCTATAGTTTTTTTGTGTATTTAAAAGGAAATTAAATAAAATAGTTGTATGTTATATATAGGAAGTGATTTATATTAATTATTATAACGAAATAAAAGAAACATTAGTAAAAAATGAGGTTTATAAAAAAGTCAAAGATTATTCTAAAAACAAAAGTGATCTTAATGCTTACTTTGAAGTTGGAAGATTAATTGTAGAAGCTTAGGGTGGCGAAGCTAGAGCTAAATATGGGAATAAACTTATTAAAGAATATTCTTTGAAATTAACTAAGGAACTTGGTAAGGGATATACTATTTCGGCTTTAAAAAGAATGCACCAGTTTTATTTACTTTTTCAAAAAGGTGCGACATTGTCGCACCAATTAACTATTAGTCATTATATAGAGTTGTTAAAATTAAAAGACATTCAAAAAGTAAAATATTATATATCTATTTCTTCTAAACTAAATTTATCAGTAAGAGAGCTTAGGGAAAGAATAAAATCTAATGAATATGAAAGAATTGGTTATAAAGAAGAATTAAAAGAACCAAAAATAAATACATTAATTAAGAATCCAATACTGATAAAAGTAAAAAATAGAAATGATGAAATAACTGAGTATGCTTTGCATCAAACAATATTAGAAAACATAGATGACTTTTTAAAAGAGTTAGGTATTGGCTTTTTATATGCTGGTAACGAAGTAAAAATCAAAATAGGAAATAGTTTTCATTACATTGACTTTTTGCTTTTTAACGTCAAATTTAATTGTTATGTTGTAATAGAACTTAAAGTAACAGAATTTAAAGCCGAATATATTGGGCAGGTTATGAAGTACATAAATTATGTTGATAAAAATATTAAAGAACCATTTAATGAGAAAACTGTTGGTGTAATTATTTGTAAAAAAGAAAATAAATATGTTATGGAATATTGTACTGATAGTAGAATATTTACTACTACCTACGAAACTATTTAGATATAGAAGGTGATTTATATTAATTATTATAACGAAATAAAAGAAACATTAGTAAAAAATGAGGTTTATAAAAAAGTCAAAGATTATTCTAAAAACAAAAGTGATCTTAATGCTTACTTTGAAGTTGGAAGATTAATTGTAGAAGCTCAAGGTGGCGAAGCTAGAGCTAAATATGGCAATAAACTTATTAAAGAATATTCTTTGAAATTAACTAAGGAACTTGGCAAAGGATATACTTATACTAATTTGAGTAGAATGAGACAATTTTATTTACTTTCTTTAAAAGTTGCGACACTGTCGCAACAATTATATAAAATTAGTTGGAGTCATTATACTGAATTATTGAAAATTAAAAATGTAAATGAATTAAAATATTATATATATGTTATTCAAAAACAAAACTTATCAGTAAGAGAGCTTAGGGAAAGAATAAAGACTAATGAGTATGAAAGGTTAGAAAATAAAATAAAGTTAGAAGAGCCTAAAGTAAACACATTAATTAAGAATCCAATATTAATTAAAGTAAAAAATAAAAATGATAAATTAACAGAATATGCTTTACATCAGTCTATTTTAGAAAATATTGATGATTTTTTGAAAGAACTTGGTATGGGGTTTGCTTATATTGGCAGTGAAGTAAAAATAAAACTTGGTAATAAATATAATTATATAGATTTTTTATTATTTAATTATATTTATAATTGTTTTGTAATTGTTGAGCTTAAAATTACAGAGATGAAAGCAGAATATATTGGACAGGTGATGAAATATATTGGATATGTGAATAAATACATTAGAAAATCTTTTCATGATGAAACTGTAGGGGTGATTATATGCAGGAAAGAAAATAAATATGTTATGGAATACTGCACGGATAATAGAATTTTTACTACTACATATGA
>CALVII010000014.1 GCA_944329465.1 uncultured Bacilli bacterium
TCCTAAAATAAATAGTAAAACTTGTTTTACATTAATGTTCAAAAAAATCACCTAATCAATTATAACATGCTTTTGATATCATTTCAATTGAAAATAGGTGTTTTTTTGGTTTCTTACTGAAAAATTTTAGCAACGTGTTCTAGTGATCATAATTAACTATTTCAACATCTGATTCATCTTTTGAGCAAAGCATCGTATTTGAATCAAAAGTGGATTTATCATTTTCATTTATTGTCGAACAATAGTAATCACCAAACTTTAATTTGTAGGCAATTATCTCAAAGTTGTCTTGAATAGTTACAGAGCCTTCCTCTGGTAATTCTCCAGTAGGTTTTACTTCTTCATCATTAACATAGCCTTTACCATAAGCTCCACCTGTATTTTCATCATTTCCCCAATCTACTCCTTCGGTTCCTTTGTTATTTTCCTTTGGAAAATTTACTGTATATGGTAATGCAACTTGATCTGATCCAGTTTGAGCTTGGGCATAAGCAATTCTAACGGCATCGACAGTAGCCCAGGCCTTATCAATAGCTTCGTTTTCCTCAGCTAAAGTTTCTTCGGTTTGGGCACCGTTTTCGGTTTTTGGTGTTTCTTTTGGTTCATCATCTTTAGTTAGTAATATAAAAATTATAGCTAATAAGCAAATGATAATTATTGTATAGGCAATTATAACAGCAATTTCTTTTTTGTCTTCACTTTTCATAAACCTTCTCCCCCTTTTATTTAAGAATAACATATAAGATAGTTTTAAACAAGTAACTTTTAGTTGTTTTTTCGTTTTTTTTTACTATTGACTGGATAAATTTTAAGTGATAAAATGTTGTTAGTAAATCGATGACAAAGAATAGTAATATAAATGCTATTTTATAAGAGAGTTAGTGGTTGGTGCGAACTAATAATGGCTTTATATGAATCTACTTTGGAGAGAAGTTAAAAACTTCCGGGATGACCGTTATCATAATTAAGCAGCCGTATAGGATGGTACCGTATTACATATACTCCTAACATAAGGCTGCTTTTTCTTTAATTGGAGGTGTTTTATATGAATAATTGGTTAAAATATTTTAGTAAAGAAGAAATTTCGGGATTTAGAGGAGCAGAAAATTTATATGGAAAAGCTTATTTAATTTGTGAAAAGGTTTTTGAAGGAAAGTATAATAAAGCTGGAATGCCTTACATGGATTATTTGGTTAGTTTAGCTAATAATTTTAATGAGGAAAAAGCAAAAGTTGTTTCTTTAATGCACGACATTTTTAAAGAAACTGACCTTACGGAAAGTGATTTAAGTTATATTGGTTTTCCTAGTGATATTGTTAAAGTTATTTCTATTTTGACTAGAAAGAAAAATGAAGATTATGAGAATTTTATAAATAGAATTATTAATAGTAAAAATAGTTTGGCTTTACAGGTTAAAAAAGAAGATTTAAAACAAAGTATGAACGTTAGTGGTTTTGAGGTATCCGAAGATTATTTAAATAGAATTGATGTTAGATACAAACCACAATATGAAAAAATTGAAGTTTATTTAAATGAAACAGAGGAGAGTTAGACATGATAGATATTAAATTAATACGTGAAAGCAAAGATTTAGTTAAGGAAAATATTAAAAAGAAGTTTCAAAACGGGAAACTTCCTTTAGTCGATGAGGTATATGAACTTGATATTAAGTGCAGGGAGGCTAAAGGTAAAGGCGATGAACTTAGAAAAGAGAAAAATGAAAAAAGTGCCTTAATCGGAGCTTTAATGCGTGATGGTAAAAAAGATGAGGCTTCAAAGATTAAGGATGAAGTTAGTACTTATGGAGATAAAATTGCAGCTTTAGAAAAAGAAGAAGAAGAATTAAGAAAAAAAATACATGAAGATATGATGGTTATTCCTAATATTATGGACCCATCTGTGCCTATTGGAGAGGATGACTCTAAAAATGTGGAATTAGAAAGATTTGGTGAACCAGTTATTCCTTCTTTTGAAATTCCACATCATGCAGATATTTGTGCGAGGCTAAATGGTTTAGATAAGGAAAGTGCTGGAAGAACTAGTGGCAATGGATTTTATTATCTGATGGGCGATGTTGCTAGGCTACACTCTGCAATGCTTAGTTATGCGAGAGATTTCATGATAGATAAAGGTTTTACTTACTGCATTCCCCCATTTATGATTAGAAGTGATGTTGTAAATGGAGTTATGAGTTTTGAAGAAATGGATGCGATGATGTACAAAATTGAAGGAGAAGATTTATATTTAATTGGTACTTCTGAGCATTCTATGATTGGTAAGTTTCAAGGACAAATTATTAAAGAAGAGGAACTTCCTATTACTTTGACTAGTTATTCACCTTGTTTTAGAAAAGAAGTTGGAGCTCATGGGATTGAAGAACGTGGATTATATAGAGTACATCAATTTGAAAAACAAGAGATGGTTGTCTTATGTAAGCCTGAAGACGGCATGAAATTTTATGATAAGATGTGGAAATATACTGTGGAATTTTTTAGAAGTTTAAATATTCCTGTTAGGACACTAGAGTGTTGCAGTGGAGATTTGGCTGATTTAAAGGTTAAATCTTGTGATGTTGAGGCTTTTAGTCCTAGACAAAATAAATATTTTGAGGTTGGTTCTTGTTCAATATTAGGTGATGCACAAGCAAGAAGACTTGGCATTAGAATGAAAACGAAGAATGGTAATGAATATGTTACTACTTTAAATAATACTGTTTTAGCGACACCTAGAGGTTTGATTGCTTTTTTAGAAAATAACGTTAACGAGGATGGTTCAGTTAATATTCCAGAAGCTTTAAGACCATATATGGGTGGAAAAGAAAAATTAGTATCTAAAAACTGATAAACTTCAGTTTTTTTGTTTTAAAAAAAGGAATTCCCCTACTTTTCATCGTATGTTAATCTATGAAAGGGGGAATTTCCATGTTTTATTTAATCGAACAAATTAGATTTATTATTTATGTTATTTGGGAATATTTTGATTATAAATCAAGATAGATGACTATCTCCATTTTTATAATCGATGGTGATTCCATCTTGAACATTGTAAATATAGACATTGAAACAGATATCATTACATTTATCTTCTACGGAACTTGCCTCTATTTGAATACCACTAGCAAGTAAATTATTACCTTCATAAATTGGAGTTACTCTATATAAAACATGATTGTTTGTCTTTTTTATGTAATTAGCAACTTCATTTTCAAAATCTAACATAGGACCAGTGTTAGTTTGTCTTGTGCAGGTGATTAGATTTTTTTCATTGGCGTTCTCGCCAGTTAGTTGATAACCTATTAAATGACATCTATTATATAAGTATTTTCCACTTACAATATCATATTTAATGGTGTGCCAACCAGTTGGTTTAATCATTCCTATTGAACCTCTTTCTTCAGTTGGCATGGTTTCTTTAGATATTTTAGCAAAAGCAACACCTGCTCTATTTAAATTATCTAAATCACTATATGTTTCAAAAGTTCCTTTGGTATAATCTTCTTCGGTAAAATTGGGTTTATTATTATTTATTTCAATATAAGCATTACCATTATATTTTGGAATGTTTTCTAATTTATATGTCTCTTTTGACGATATTAATGGTTCAGTTAAAAACTCTTTTATTTCATTTTGATAGGCAAAACATATAACAATTAGTGTTATTAATATAGTTATAAATGTATTTCTTTTTCGATATTTTTTCATTATTTTGCCTCGGCCCAATTTTTACCATAATGAATATCGATAGTTAAAGGTACAGATAGTTCACAAACATTATCCATAATTTCTGTCACTATTTGTTTTACTTTTTCTAGTTCACTTTTTTCAGTATCAAATATGAGTTCGTCATGAACTTGAATAATCATTTTACTTTTAAGATTATTTTCTTTAAAAGCTTTATATACTTTTACCATTGCTAGTTTAATAATATCGGCAGCGGTTCCTTGAATTGGTGTATTTAAGGCAATACGTTCACCACTTTGTCTAATTGTATAAACGGTGTTTTTTAATTCTGGAATATTTCTTTTTCGATTAAACATGGTGGTTACATAACCTTTTTCTTTAGCTTGAGCGATGGATTTATCCATATATTCTTTAATTCCTGGGTAAGTTTCTAAGTAAGTGTCGATAAATTTTTGAGCTTCAGTTGCTCTCATTCCAATGTTTTCACCTAGACCAAAACTACTAATACCATAAATTATTCCGAAGTTAACAGCTTTAGCTACTCTTCGCATTTCACTAGTTACTAGTTCAATTGGGACTTTAAAAATATCACTGGCTGTTTTAGCATGAATATCTAATTTATTATGAAAAGCTTCTTTTAAGGCTTGAACATCTGCCATATGTGCTAGTATTCTAAGTTCTATCTGAGAATAATCAGCACCCAAAATATAATCATAGGTTGGAACAAAAGCTTTTCTTATTTGTTTACCAAAGTCATCTCTTACTGGAATGTTTTGTAAATTGGGATCTACTGACGAAAGTCTTCCAGTTCTAGTGAGATTTTGGGTATATATAGTATGGATTTTTCCGTCTTCAGCAACTGTATTTATTAAACCCTGGGCATATGTACCATAGATTTTGGATAATTTTCGGTATTCAATTATTTGTCCAATTATTGGGTGTTTATCTTTTAATTTATTTAAAACATCGATAGCTGTGGAATAACCACTAGCGGTTTTCTTTTTGTGTGGAAGATTTAATTTTTCAAACAACACTTCGCTTAACTGATTAGGGGAAGATATATTAAATTCGCATCCTGCACTATTATATATATCTTTAGTTAATAGTTCTAACTTTATTTTGATATCTTCTCCCATTTCCTTTAAAACATCTTTATCAACTTTAACTCCAGTAAATTCCATATCAGCTAAAACAGTTGCAAGCGGAAGCTCAATTTCATTAAATAAGTATTCGACATTTTCTTCTTTGATTTTATTTTGGAAAAATTCTTTAGTTTCGTAGATAAATTTAGCTCTATCTACACAAGCTTTAGCGATTTCTTCTTCTGATGGCATTTTTAAATGAATAAATTTTCCATATATTTTTTCATAAAATTCTAATTTATAATCTATTTGATTAGCTAAATATGCCATATCTTCTTTCATGTTGTAATCAAGTAAAGCTCCAGCTATCATAGTATCAAAAGTTACATTATCAATATCTACTTTTATCCATTTTAATGATACGATCATTTTCTTTAAATCATAGGTGTATTTTTTGTTTTCTTTTAAAAATTTAGGATTTTGTTTCAAAATTTCTAGTGGGATAAAGTAAGCTATTTCTTCATTATAAACTCCCATACCTAACACTGGTGATTTATGATAGTTTTGACCAAACACTTCTAGGTAAACGGCAACATCTCCATCTATTTTGATATCGTTTATATTTTTTATTATTTGAACATTCATTTCTTTTTTTGGTTTATCTTTTTTCTTTTTTAAGAAAGAATAAAATTCCAAATCTTCGTATATTTTATTTAATTCTTCTTCGTTTTCACCTTTATATTTAGTGTCTTCAATGGTGATTTCTAAAGGTACATCTTTAACTATAGTAGCTAAATAATAAGATTTATAGGCGTTTTCTTTATCATTTCTGATTTTTTCACCCAATTTTCCTTTAATATTATCTGCGTTTTCATATATATTATCTAAGGTTTTATATTCGTGAAGGAGTTTTAAAGCAGTTTTTTCGCCCACTCCTTTAACACCCGGAATATTATCTGAAGAATCTCCCATTAGAGCTTTTAAGTCAATAACCCTTATTGGTTTAATACCATAAGCTTCTTCAAAGGTTTTTTCATTATATCTAATATAATCTTTTTGTTTTAACAATTTAATATCAACATCACTAGAAATTAACTGTAATAAATCTTTATCACTACTGACAATTGTACCTATGAAATCTTTGTCTTCGTCACAAAATTTAGCAAATGTTCCAATAATATCATCAGCTTCATAACCATCTATTTCATAGTATTTAATGCCCATGGCCGTTAATAGTTCCTTAGCTTTAGGAAACTGTTTTTTTAATTCGTCTGGCGTTTCTACCCTACCATCTTTATATCCTTCATACTGTTCGTGTCTAAAAGTTTTTCCTTTGTCAAAAGCAACTATTATATATTCAGGTGTTTCTTCATTTATTATTTTATTAATCATGCCAGCAAAACCAAATAAGGCATTGGTTGGAAAACCTTTACTATTATTCATAAAGTTACCATTGTATGCGGTGGCATAATAACTTCTAAACATTAGGTTATTTCCATCTATCATTATTATTTTTTTCATTACTTATCACCTAATAATATTTTAGCATTAATAAACATGTTATAACAAGTGATTTTTAAAAAGATATTTAAAATAAAAAGCTCTTTTTTTAGTTTAAAAGGATTATGGTATAGCTTGGGAGTATAGATAAATTTACTTTTTTATAAATTCTATTTTTTGCCAATTTTTTTATCATAATAGTTCAATGTATCACTTCTTTCTATATTGTTTGATAAGTGGATGTGAATATATTTGGATTAGTGCAGTACTCCATAACATATTTATTATCTTTTTTGCATATAATCACACCTACTGTATCTTCATGAAATGGTTTTTTAATATTTTTATCTACATAGCTTATATATTTGGTAATTTGTCCGATGTATTCAGCTTTTAATTCAGTTATTTTTAGTTCAACTACAACATAACAATTAAAATGAATATTAAATAGTAAGAAATCTATATAATTATATCTATCTCCTAATTTTATTTTTACTTCACTACCAATAAAAGCAAAACCTACACCTAGTTCTTTTAAAAAGTCTTCCATATTTTCTAAAATAGCTTGATGTAAAGCATACTCAGTTAATTTCTCATTTTTATTTTTTACTTTAATTAATATTGGATTTTTAATTAAGGTATTCACTTTAGATTCTTCAAAATCTACATTCTGCCCTATCCTTTCATACTCTTTTGATTTGATTCTTTCTCGTAACTCTCTTACTGATAAATTTAATTTACTAGCTATATAAATATAATACTTGTATTCACTTTCATCGTTAATTGGTAAAAGTAATCTATAATGACTCCAAGATAATTCGGCACACAGTGTGTGCCATTTTTTAAATTTTATATAAAAACTTCTCATATTACGTAAATTTCTCTCCGTATACCCTTTACCAAGTTCTTTAGTTAATCTTTCTGAATATTCTTTAATTAATTTATTTCCATATTTAGCTCTAGCCTCACCGCCTTGGGCTTCTACAATTAACCTGCCTACTTCATAGTAAGCGTTTAAATCACTTTTGTTTTTTGAGTAATCTTTAACCTTTTTATAAACTTCATTTTTTACTAATGTTTCTTTTATTTCATCATAATAGTTCAATGTATCACTTCTTTCTATATAGTTTGATAAGTGGATGTGAATATATTTGGATTAGTGCAGTACTCCATAACATATTTATTATCTTTTTTGCATATAATCACACCTACTGTATCTTCATGAAATGGTTTTTTAATATTTTTATCTACATAGCTTATATATTTGGTAATTTGTCCGATGTATTCAGCTTTTAATTCAGTTATTTTTAGTTCAACTACAACATAACAATTAAAATGAATATTAAATAGTAAGAAATCTATATAATTATATCTATCTCCTAATTTTATTTTTACTTCACTACCAATAAAAGCAAAACCTACACCTAGTTCTTTTAAAAAGTCTTCCATATTTTCTAAAATAGCTTGATGTAAAGCATACTCAGTTAATTTCTCATTTTTATTTTTTACTTTAATTAATATTGGATTTTTAATTAAGGTATTCACTTTAGATTCTTCAAAATCTACATTCTGCCCTATCCTTTCATACTCTTTTGATTTGATTCTTTCTCGTAACTCTCTTACTGATAAATTTTGTGTTTGAATGATATAAATGTAATATTTTAATTTATTTATATTTTCAAAATCTAACAGTTCACAAATATGACTCCAGCTTAATTTTGCAGACAGTGTCTGCAAATTCTTAAACTTTATATAATACTTTCGCATTAAAGCTAAATTTCTAGTACTATACCCTTTACCAAGTTCTTTAGTTAATCTTTCTGAATATTCTTTAATTAATTTATTTCCATATTTAGCTCTAGCTTCGCCACCTTGGGCTTCAACTATTAATCTGCCTACTTCATAGTAAGCATTTAAATCATTTTTGTTTTTTGAGTAATCTTTAACTTTTTTATAAACTTCATTTTTTACTAATGTTTCTTTTATTTCATTATAGTAGTTCATTAAAACAGCCTCCTATATATAAACATACGATCTTTATATAGTGGATTCCTTTTTTTAAAGTTATAAATATTAAATTTATATATAGAAAATAGAAGTTTACACTTTGTCAAATAATAGGAATCTTTGGAGAATGTTACTAAACACAAAAAAAAGATGACTTTATTATAAAAATCATCTTTTTAAAATAAGGTTAGTTGACTTGATTCATCCATACCATCTAATATACCCATTGAACGTAATTTTTCAATTAAAGTTGAAGAAAGTTTAGTTCTTTTTTGTAAATCTTCAATACTGATAAATTCTCTTTTTTTTCTTTCTTCTACAATGTTTTTAGCAACTACTTCACCTAAACCATCAATGGCTCTAAATGGTGGGATTAAATTTCCATCTTCGTCAATAACAAAATCATGGTAATGGCTTTTATATAAGTCAACTGGTTTAAATTTAATATTACGAGCTAAAGCTTCTAAAGCAACTTTTAGGCATTCTAAAACTGATGATTCTTTATTAGTTGCATCAAAACCTTTTTCAGTTATTTCAATAATCCTTTGTTTTACCGCCTCATATCCTTTTATCATAGATTCAATGTCAAAGTCGTCATATTCGGCAGAAAATTGAGCAGCATAGTAAACCGATGGTTTATGAACTTTGTAGTATGCTAGTCTAAAGGCATTAATTACGTAAGCAACGGCGTGTGCTTTAGGGAACATGTATTTAATTTTTCTACACGATTCGATAAACCAAGGTTCAATATCTGCAGCTTTTAATATTTCGACATATTCAGCCCATTGCTCTGGTTCTTTTGAAGCTTTACCTTTTCTGACAAACTCCATTATTTTAAATGCTTTAATAGGTTCTACACCATGATACATTAGGTATACCATTATATCATCACGACATCCAATTACTTCACTGAATGGAACAACACCTTGGTCAATTAAATCTTTAGCGTTTCCATTCCAAACGTCAGTACCATGTGATAAACCTGATATTTTAACTAACTCAGCAAAGGTTTTGGGTTTTGTTTCTTTAACCATTTGTAAGGTAAATGGTGTTCCAAATTCTGGTATTCCTAAGGTTCCTGTATCATTCATAATTTGTTCTTTGGTTACACCTAAAGG
This sequence comes from uncultured Bacilli bacterium, assembly GCA_944329465.1. GTDB lineage: Bacteria > Bacillota_I > Bacilli_A > RF39 > UBA660 > Coprosoma. The sequence goes on from CALVII010000014.1 coordinate 9,388, forward strand.
TTTTGGAGACAGGAATATACCCATTGTTTCTTTATCGTCTAATGGTACTTTAGTTACATCATCACCAGTTATATTTTGGATTAGTCTTAATTTAGTTGGCCCTGAATGACCTAAAATATCTAGTTTTAAGACATCTTGGTCAATGGCATGGTAATCAAAATGCGTTGTACGCCATGCGGAATTTACATCGTCAGCTGGATATTGGAATGGAGTAAAATCAAAAACATCCATATATCCTGGAATAACAACTATACCACCTGGGTGCTGACCAGTGGTTCTTTTAACTCCTGTACATCCTTTAGCTAATCTTTCAACCTCGGCTGTACGCATAGATATTCCTTTATCCTCGCAGTAACCTTTGACATATCCGAAAGCCGTTTTATCAGCAACAGTGCCAATGGTTCCAGCTCTATATACATTATCAACGCCAAATAAAACTTTAGTATATTCATGGGCAGCCGCTTGATTTAAATCTGAGAAATTTAAATCAATATCTGGTACTTTGTCGGCATGGAAGCCTAAGAATGTAGCAAATGGCATGTCTTGACCCTCTTTATTCATTTTAGTGCCACACTTTGGACAGTTCATATCTGGAAGATCATAACCACTACCATAATCTGCTCCAAGTGATTTACCATCTAATTCAAAAATTGAATGTTTACAATTTGGACATACATAGTGTGGTGGCAAGGCATTAACTTCAGTTATACCCATCATAGTAGCGACTAATGAAGAGCCAACTGATCCCCTACTTCCTACTAAGTATCCATCATCATTTGATTTTTTAACTAGTTTTTGAGCTATTAAGTAAATGACGTCGAAATTAGCTCCAATAACACCGGTCATTTTATTTTTAATTTCTTCTTCAGTTATATTTGGATTTTCTTCTTTAAATAAGTTGATTACTCCTTCTTTGTAACTACGCATTACTTCATTTAATTTTTTATAAATTTTAGCTTTATATTCTTCTTCAGATAGATTATCTTTTGGTATTAATTTTTTTATTGTATTAAGTGGCTCATCACCATATAACTCCGAAGCTAATCTTTCTTCAATATTATAAGGTAATGGTTTACCATAGATACTTTCAGCTTTGTCATAAACCATATCGGTTGTTGTTTCTGTACAGTTTGGTATTTTAGGGGCGAAAGGAATACCACCAGTATCAATAATTACTTCTATTATATCTATCATATCAGCTATTTTATTTGGGTTATCGATTACTATTTCCTCGGCTAACTCTTCTGGTAAGAATGAGAAGTTTTCAAGCATTTCTTCAGTTGTTCTTAAATATTGTGATGGTATTTGTTTAATATCTTTTTTAGCTAAAGGATGTCTGCCACCACCCGGAACTTTTTGATTAACAATGATTTCTCTATATATTCTATCTTCTGGCTCTATCTGGTGAACATCACCAGTGGCAACTATTAATTTACCTGATTCTTTGGTAACTCTGATGATCTTTTTAATGTGATTTAATAATTCGGATTTGTTTGAAAAATCACCCATTTGGAGTAAGTGATCATAAACCTCTGGTGGTTGAACTTCTATATAATCATAGAAATTAATCAAATTAGATAATTCTTCATCATTTTTACTTCTAGCTAGTCTAAATATTTCACTTTCGTAACATCCACTACCGATTAGTAAACCTTCTCTATGTTTTTCAATCTCACTTCTTAAGATTCTTGGGGTTTTATATAAGTATTTTGTATTGGCTAGAGATATTATTTTAAATAAGTTTTTTAATCCAGTTTTATTTTTAGCCAATATATTTACATGGTAACTAGAACCATATTTATGAATTTCATCTTTAGAAACTAATTTATCTAAATCTTTAATGGTTTCAAAGTTTCTAGATACTAGTTTTTTTAACATTTTGTGAAAAACCAAAGCGGTTCCTTCGGCATCGTAATCTCCTCTATGGTGAGCTGATTCATCCCATGGGACATCATATCTTTTAACCAAAGCTGACAAACTATGTCTAGCGTAACCAGTATCTAAGGCTCTTGATAATTCTAAGGTATCAATTACGGTGTTTTTAAATTCACCCAAGTTATATTTACTGTGGGCCATAACTATGAATGAAACATCGAATTTAGCATTATGAGCAACCATAGGCAAATCGCCTACCCACTCTTTAAATTTTTTGACGGTGTTTTCTTCGTTATCCTTATCTTTTAACATATCATCAGTAATGTTAGTAAGTTCTGTTATTTTTGCTGGTAATTTTCTACCTGGATTAATTAATTCGTCAAATCTATCAATTATTTCACCATTATTTATTTTTACAGCACCTATTTCGATAATTGAGTCGGCTCCACCAGCATTAAAACCTGTTGTTTCTAAGTCGAAAACAACATAAGTCGTTTCCAATAATTTTAATTCAGATGGTCTTAAGACGATGTTTACACTGTCATCGATTAAAGTAAGTTCAGTACCATATAGGGCTTTGAATTTATCCTTGTCTTCTTTACCTTTATTATATTTAGTTACCAAATTAAAGACATGGGGAAAAGCTTGGCAACCATTATGGTCAGTGATAGCAATGGCTTTATGACCCCAATTCATAGCAGTTTCAACCAATTTTACTTCGTCAGCAACACCATCCATTTGGCTCATTTTGGTATGGGCATGAAGTTCTACTCTTTTTCTTTCAGCTTCGTCTTTTCTTACTTGATCTTTTTTCATAGAAACATTTATATCTCTAGCATTTAAAACTATTTCACCTGAGTATTTATCGTTTTTAGTGTAACCTCTAATAATATAATATTTTCCTTCTTTTAAAGCTTTTTTATATTTATTAAATTCATCTTCTTCTCGGCAGAATATTTTACAGTACATACTATCGGTGCCATCAGTTAATTTTAAGGTGATAATTTTAAAATTGGATTTTGAAGATTCAAATATATCTATACCAAAAACTTTGGCATCTACGGTAACATTATCCATTTCGAAAGTAATTAGGTTGATTGGAGTTGGATCTTCTGTTATCTCTTTCCCCATGATAAAGGGGCTTTCTTTTTTTACTTCTACTTTAGGAATTATTTTATTTTTTTCTTTTTCTATTTCCTCTCTTAATTCCATAGCTTTTTCTTCATTTATTTTAGTTACTATTTTTATATTAAAACCGACATTATTTAAGTCTTTCTCTAATATTTTTTTAATACTATTAAATTTCATTTCTTCAGCTTTATTAGTTAGTTCGACTAATAGATTATCTTCGTCTAGTTTTAAAGAAACATTTATAAACATTTTTAATAAAGGGGCTTCTTTACTATAGCATTCTAAAAAATGATTATAGTATTCAGTTAGAATTTCTATATTAAAATTACTTGTAGTTATTTTTGATTTTATGGATTTAACATTGAATCTTTGTTTTAAATTTTTATTAAAGTTTTCATATAAGGTAAGTGGAAGTGGGGCTTTTAAAGACACACAGAAAACGTATTTGTCTTTAGCTTTATTACAAACGATTTTTTCTAATTTACCACCTTTAAAATATGAGATTTCATTTATCTTTATTTGGTCTAATAGTAATTTTAATTTATCATGCATTTTAACCACCTTTCTTATTATAGCACAGTTTTATATATAAACCGTATAAAAGTTTGCTTTACATTTGCTTTAAATGTAATTTGTACGTTTATATTGTGTTTGATTTTATAATGTTTAGGTAATATTTTTGAAAGACTCAGTTGGGTTTGTATATGACAGCTATTAAAAAAATGTCAAACAAAAGTAAAGAAAAAAGCTATTTTAGAACCTTTTGTCTAGCTCTTGATAGCTCTTTATAATTTAAATTAAAGTAAATTATCCGGTGAGGAATAGATATTTCTTTAACTAGGACATATACTTTTTCACCTAGTTTTAATTTTTGATTATGACCCACCGCTTTAGCATGGGCAACATCTTGAGGGGTAACATGACCTATGACATTATTATCTAATTTTATTTTAGTGTCATATGGAGTCATTTCGATTATTCTTCCGTGATATATTCTAGTCATATCTTCTTCATACAGTCTTTTCATGTACTGAGCCATTTTTAAATCTAAGACTTCTTTTTCGGCTTTATCGGCTTCTCTTTCCATTTGAGAATCATGAGTGCAGATATCTGGAAGTAAGCTATAGTAACTATTTATTTTTGATAATCCATATTTTTTAAAAGGATCAGTTAATCTATGTACCATTAAATCAGGATGTCTTCTGATTGGTGAGGTAAAATGAGTATAAAATTTTAATCCTAGACCATAGTGACCATCACATGAGCTTGAATATTTAGCTTTACTCATGCCTTTTAAAATCATGAGAGAGATTATTTGATAATTTTCATCATCTTTAAATTGTTCTAAGAAGGAATTTAAGTCACTTGAATTATAATGACCATTTTTGATTTTATTAATTAATCTATCCACTTTTTCTTTTGGGCATAGTTTTTCTTTTTTTAAGGTTTTTAAAGCTTCGATTAGGTTGTCGTCATTAGGAGTGCCATGAACTCTATAGACTTCTGGTGTTTCAAGCCATCTATAGTATTCAGCAACGCAACTATTGGCCGCTACCATAAAGTTTTCAATTAATCTTTCACCACTTTTTTGAATTTGTGGTTTAAAGCTTAAGGGTTCACCAGTTGGTGAAGTTATTACTTTGACCTCATTGGAAGCAAAATCAACTTTACCACTTGATTTATTTATTCTATTCATTTTTTCAGAAAGTTCATACATTAGTTTTAAATCTTCAGCAAATTCTTCATACCCTTTTGGAATGACACCTTGTTCAATAATTTGATTGACATCGTCATAATTCATTTTCTTTTTGGAATTTATGACACTATCGTAAATATTATAATTTAAAATTTCACCATTTGGACTTATAAGAATATCAACAGTTTTAGTTAAACGATCTTCTCCTTCGTTTAAAGAACATATACCATTTGAGATTTGGTGTGGAAACATGGGGATGACAGAATTGGCAAGATAAGCAGAAGTTCCTCTTTTTGCAGCTTCAACATCTAATGGTGTTCCTTCTTTAATGTAATGACTGACATCGGCAATATGAACACTTAATAAATAATAACCTAAGATGTTTTTTTGAATACTTACAGCATCGTCCATGTCTTTGGTATCTTTACCGTCGATAGTAAAAATACGTTTTTGTCTTAAATCTCTTCTACCCTTTAGATCTTCAATATTAACTTTATCAGGGATTGTTTCTAATTGCTTTAAAACATCTTCTGGAAAATCTTTAAAGAAAGCGTGCTGGGCAGCAATGGTAGCTATTTCGATATCAGGATCATCTTTATGACCAATTATCTTTTCGATATGTCCTTCAAAAATAGCCTTATTTTCAATTGTAGCTATTTTTTCTTTGCCAATATCTACTAGTACTCTTTGACCTGCAACAATTTTCTTTAATTCATCTTTAGGACATATAACTGTAACATTACCATGAATAGTATAGGGAATAAATTCACCGTCGCCGGCATACTCAAAGACAGTTTTACCTTTTTCTCTTTTGACTATTTTTTCAACTTTCGCACTAGCATAATTAGTTTTACCATGGTGAATATCTTTTAAGACAACGGTGTCGCCATCTAAGGCTCCATTTAAATGTGACTCGTCTATTAAATATTTTATTTTATGATCCATATATTCGATAAAGACAAAACCATTACCTAGATTATCAATATGAATTTTTCCTTGAACTTTACCCAACTGTTTAGAATCAAAGACCTTATAATAACCGTCTTCACCAAGATAAATTTTTCCTTCTTCCTCAAGTTCATTTAAGGCATTAATAAAAGAAGCTCCCATAATCTCTCCTTTAACGTGCATAGTTTTTCGGAGCTGATCTAGTGTAAGCTTCTTTAAATCTATATGTTTTAATATTTCACTTTTGATTTCTTCTGTTTTTTGCATGTTATCCATTTATATCTCACCCTACGTTTTCATTATAACTTTTTTTTAATTATTTAACAATAGTTTTGCCAACATTTCGTTGATAAAATATTTAAATTATGTATAATCTTCATAAAAGGAGTGATTTTATGGGTTTTGATGAAACTATGCTCTATAACTTGCGGGCGATGGGATTTCCTATAAGCATGTGCAGTGTGAGGGAGGATGGAAGCATCAAATATACACATAACGTTATTAGATGTGCACCACGATATCTAACTGTTTTAAGATATCTAGACAAACGTGGCGAATGTGAGGAAAAATTTAAAAAAGCTATACCTAGCTTAGAGAGAATTGTAGAAAATAAAGATAATCCGAATAAAAACGATATATGTATAGCTGGTAGAATTACTGATTCTTATCCCTTACGTAATTTTGTAATAAAAATATTTCCAGGTGAAATTGGCGAGATTGACGGTATAATAAGTGATATGAATACTTCAGAACTTGAAAAATATATTGATTCTATAGAAAAAAAATTTGAACTAAACGAAAACCTTGATGTAATAATTGCTTATTTAAACCATTGTTTGGATTATAAATATGCTTGCGAACATTATGGTAAGAGGTTTGTAATGACCTATGAAGAAAGAGTAATGTCACGAAATAGTTATAATGCTGTCGCAAGAATAAACGACGCTGCTAGAGCTGAAGCTGCTAGACAAGCTTCTAAAGGACGTATAATTTAAAAACTTATTTCTATTAAAATTTAGAAATAAGTTTTTTAAATAAAAATAAAGATATATCTATTTTTGTTTGTTAAATCTTTTTCGGTTATTATTTTGGCTTTTGGCAGGTATTTATTAGCTATTTTTGTTACTTCTTCACTTTGTGCCATTCCTATTTCAAAAGCTATAATGCTTTTTTCTTTTAAATGTGGTTTGATGTTTTTTAGTATTTCTTCATAGAAATATAAACCGTTATTATCTGCATATAAAGCTATATGTGGTTCATTATTCTTAACTAATGGATCTATTGTTTCGTCTTTAGCAATATATGGTGGATTACTTATAATTATATCAAATTTACCTTGTATGTTTTTCAATATATCACTTTGTTTAAAGTTTATTTTTATATTATTTCTTTTGGCGTTTTCTTTAGCTATTTCTATAGCTTTTTTTGATATGTCAGTAGCTAAAACATTACAAGAAAGATTTTTGGCTAAAGATATGGCAATAGCTCCTGTACCTGTTCCTATATCTAATATATCTAATGGTTCTTTTAGTTTTTTTGCATAATTTATTGTTTTTTCTACTAGATATTCGGTTTCAAATCTTGGGATTAATACATTTTCATTTACTAATAAATTTACATTATAAAAATCTACGTTACCTATAATATATTGGACTGGTTTTCCTTCTTTTAACTTTTGTAAACCTTGTTTTAATTTATCTTTTGGAAGATATTTTTTTAAATACTCTATTTCTTTCATTTAAGCCTCTTTTAATTTTCTGTTTTGGTCTTCGGTTATTAATGCTTCGATTATATCTTCTAGGTTTCCTTCCATTACCCTATCTAGGTTTTTAGTAGTATAACCTATTCTATGATCAGTTACTCTATTTTGTGGATAGTTATATGTTCTGATTTTTTCTGATCTATCTCCTGTTCCTATTTTGCTTCTTCTTTCACTTCCTAATTTTTCTTCTTGTTCTCTTAATTTGGCTTCATATAATCTAGTTCTAAGCATCTGCATAGCTTTTTCTTTGTTTTGTATTTGGCTTCTTTCGTTTTGACAAGTTACAACGGTATTTGTTGGTAAGTGGGTAATTCTTACTGCACTATCGGTTGTATTTACACACTGTCCACCTGCACCTGTACTTCTATAGACATCTATTCTTAAATCCGCTGGATTTATCTCAACATCTACTTCTTCGGCTTCTGGCATTACTAATACTGTGGCTGTTGAAGTATGGACTCTACCTTGAGTTTCGGTTACTGGAACTCTTTGAACTCTATGGGCTCCTGATTCATATTTTAATTTTGAATATACATTATCTCCTTTGACCATAAATTCAACTAATGGATATCCGCCTGCATCTGAATGTTCTTCTGATAATACTTCTATTTTCCAGCCTTCTTTTTCGGCATATTTGGTATACATTCTATATAGATCACCTGCGAAAATATTAGCTTCATCTCCACCAGCAGCCCCTCTTATTTCAACGATAACGTTTTTACCATCGTTTGGATCTTTTGGAAGTAAAATTATTTCTATCTGTTTTTCTAACTGTTCTTTTTCTTGATTTAATCTGTTTATCTCTTCTTTGGCAAATTCCCCTAATTCTTTATCCTTTGTCATTTCTTTGGCCTCTTCTAAATCTGATTCTATTTTTTTATATTTTTGATAGGCATCGTATGCTTCTTTTAAAGAGGCCTGTTCTTTGGAAAGTTCTAGCGTTTTTTTGATATCGCTTAAAACTTCTGGTTTACTAAGGTTAGTTGTTAATTCATTATATTTTTCTTCTATAGCTTTTAATCTTTCTATCATTTCCATCACCTTTTCGAAGTAAATTATACTATATTTTATGATATTAGGCAAATAATTTAATATTGATTATAAGGGTTTTTTATATACAAAAACTCTAATTCAATTAGAGTTATTAATCAAGATCCTCTTCGTCCAAAATAGTTAAATCGTCATCGTCAACATCGTCGACATCGTCCAAGTCAGGGTCGTCTAAATCAGAATCATCATCCATATCATGCATATCTTCTGAGGCCATATCGTCTAGTTCGTCGTCTAATTCTTCTTCTGTTTCGGTTAAATCTTCTTCGTCTTCAGTTTCGTCTTCAAGGGTTACTTTAACTGAATGACGATCTCTTAGATCCCAAGTGGCGTCATCTAATAAAATAAAGGTTTTATCAGTGGTTAGTGTCGTATAGAAATCACCTATTTTGCTAGCATACTCTTCATCTGATAAACTTAGTAATTTACATATTTTTTTAAAAAGTTCTGCAGTGTTTAAACTCTTTTTTTCTTCTTTTAAAATCATGGCCGCTAAATCTGTATATGAATACAGCTCTAGTTCTTCTTTAGACATTTTTGATAATTTCATAATATACCTCCTAAAATTTCAGAATTAATCTTAGAACATTGTATCATATTCTATCTATGTGTCAAGAGTAAATTTTAAATTATATGTAAAGGTTCCAATATATGTGTCGTTTATCCTTAATTTATATGTTATTTTAAGTTCATTATTTTTTTGTATTAATTGTATGGTTTCTATTTGAACTGTAAAACTTCCATAATTATTTATGTATGTTCCTTTTGTTTTTATACCTTTTTTTAAATTCAAAATTAATGAATATTCAGAATTTCTTTCAATTTTTATTATATTATCTATAGTTATTTTGGTTTGGACATTTTGATCAAGGTAAATAATTTGATTATCTTTTTTTATGCCTTTACCTTTAAAAATATGACTTTCATCATTGTTTTTTAATGTCGCTTCAATATTTATTTTACTCATATATTTTTCCTCGCACAAAAATTATAACATATATATAATTTTTTTACTTATATTTTTGAAAATTTTTCCAATAATAATTTTAGAAAGAGACGTGATATTAGTGGGAAAGGTTAAAAAAAGTAAGAAGTGGCTATTTATTATATTGGGACTTATTTTCTTTTTTATTATTATCTACTTCGGTATATATTTATATGCGAAAATGCAACCAAAATTACCAATTACTGGGGCGAATGGATATCATTTATACGATATAGAAGGAAATGCATATACAGCAAGCTCTAATAAGAATGTTGATTTAAAAGACATTTCTAAGTATTTGATTAATGCGACTATTTCGGTCGAAGATAAAAATTTTTATAAGCATCAAGGTTTTGATTATTTAAGAATTTTAAAAGCTATGTTTGTGAATATAAAATCAGGAGAAACATTACAGGGGGCTTCAACTATTACCCAACAATTTGCGAAAAATTTATTTTTAGAGTTTGACAAGACCTGGGACAGAAAGATTAAAGAGGCTTGGATTACAATTAGATTAGAAACGCATTACAGTAAGGACGATATTTTAGAAGGTTATTTAAATACGATTAATTATGGTGGAATATTTGGAATTGAAAATGCTTCTAAATATTATTTTAATAAAAGGGCAAAGAATTTAAATTTAGCAGAAGCAAGTATGCTTGCGGGAATACCAAAAAATCCTAGTAAATATTCTCCTTTAGTTAATGAAGAAGGGGCCAAAGCTAGACAAAAGATTATTTTAAATTCGATGGTTAAAAATGGTTATATTACAGAGTCTCAGGCAGAAAGTGCTTACAACACTAAACTTAATTATGAAAAAAGTGAAGAAAGTGACAATTTAAAAATGATGATGTACTATCAAGATTCTGTTTTAGACGAGTTAAAATCTATTAAAACTATTCCTTCTTCCTTTTTAGATACTGGTGGACTTAGAATTTATACTAATTTGGATTTAAAGGCTCAAAAAGCTTTGGAAGATAGTGCGAATAAAAATATTACAAATAAAGAAATTCAAATGGCTGGGGTTGTAATGGATCCTCAAACTGGTAAGGTTTTAGCTTTATCTGGAGGAAGGGATTATAATAAAAGTCAATATAATAGAGCAACAATGGCTAAAAGGCAGGTAGGTTCTACAATTAAACCATTTTTATATTATTCTGCTTTAGAAAATGGTTTTACTCCTTCGACAACTTTTACTAGCGAAAAAACAACTTTTAGTTTTTCTGGAAATAAGACTTATACTCCTAAGAATTATAATGATGAATATGCGAATGGTCCTATTAGTTTAGCGGCTGCGATTAGTTATTCAGATAATATTTATGCAGTTAAAACCCATTTATTTTTAGGAGATGATGCTTTACCTGATATTTTAAGAAGGATTGGCATTAATGAAGATTTGAATACTTTACCTTCTTTGGCTTTAGGGGCGGAAGAGATAAATATGATGGATATGATGGCAGCTTACTCTTCTTTAGCTAATGAAGGATATAAGGTTAAGCCTTATTTTATCAGTAAGGTTACAGATATGGATGGAAATATATTATATGAATATAAACCTAATTTAGAAAATGTTTTAAATAAAAATACGGTATATATTTTAAATGAGCTTTTAACGACGACTTACGCTTCTGAATTTAAGGATTATAATGTTCCAACATGTTTAAGTATTGCCCCTAAAATGACACACAAATATGCGATTAAATCTGGAACAACTAATACCGATAATTTAATATTTGGTTACAACAAAGAATTAGTTGTCGGTGTTTGGACGGGATATGACGATAATAAAGAGGTTTCAAGTGAAGATAGTTCTAATTTAAAAAATACTTGGGTCGATGTTATGGAGAGCTGTTTAGAGGGTAAAAAAGATGAAGAAACTTGGTATGAAACACCTAATAATGTGGTAGGTGTGGCAATAGATCCTATAAGCGGTAAAGCAGCTACCAATGGATCTAAAGCTAAGATTTTATATTATATTAAAGGTACTGAACCTACGGAAAATAAAAGTTCTTTAGATGAGTCAATTCCAACGGTTAAATTAGAATAAAAGCATTCCTTAGTGATTTGGAACGCTTTTTACTTTTTGTTTGGAAGCTTGTTTTTGTGATAACTCTCCAAACATTACAAGATAATTATATAAAGTGTTTTTAGATATACTAGTAATACCATATTCTTTTAAATTTTCATACATAGCACTTTGTTTTGAAGGTTTTACATTTTCAAATAATGATTCAAAGGTTGGATCAGCTAACAACATTTTAATTTTATCTTTACCTTCTCTTTGATAATCTATGATTACGAATGGATGTGGTGGTAGTTCAGGAATGAAAAATTTTACATCTAATATTTGTGAAGTTATATCGTATTCGTCACAGTAGTTTTGAATTTCGTCGGCAACTTTTTCGTCTACACTATAATCTTGACTATAGTGGGCGGATTGCTTTTTACAACTTTGAACAATATCAGTTATAATATTTATCTTTGTCCTTTCGCTTATATCATTTTTCTTTGAATACTCTAATTCTATGATAGAATCACATATTTTATAGTAGTAGAATTTTTGAATTTTAGAAAAAATTCCCTCTTCCCCTATAGCTTTTTGCATAGCCATTTTATATTTGGAATCTTCATTACTAGAAATATAAACTGGTGGAATACCAACATTTATAAAAAGTTTATTAATGAAAGCTCTAACAGTTCGGCCATTGCCATCGGCAAAAGGATGGACTTTGATTAATTTACATTTTAATTCAATGCATTTATCAATATAATCAAACATTAATGAACGGTTGTTTTTGACTTCTTCACCTAGCTTTATAATATCTTTTAGATCATAATCTAACATTTTTAGTTCAAATGGAACGTTAGCGCCTGGGGTTAAATCTATTGGGACTCCATCAAGGTGGGCATCACTATTTCTAAGATGGCCGCCAAATTCTTGACTTGGAGCTTTAGAAAATAATAATTTATGAATATCTAATAAAGTATATATATCAAAATTTTCGTCAATTTCTTTGGAAAATATATACTCATATATAAGATTGAGTCCTTGTTTTTCAAACTTTAAATGAGAGTTTTCTAAAATTGATTCACAGGCTATGTAATGACGCACAAACTCTTCTTGATAGCCATTTAAATGTCTATGTTCCTCATCTAATAAATAATAAAACATCAATAATCTTTTGGGAATAATTAGACCTGTTTTATATAAAGTTCTAGTTCTTTTTCTTTCTTTATAATCAGCAAACAATTTATAGACTATATCTTCTAATTCAGCTTGTGTTTTTTTTAATGGCATAATCTTCTCTCCTTTATGTGTAGATATTGTAACAGAATGATGTTTACTTGTAAAGAAAAAAACTACTTTATGTAGTTTAAACTCCCATAGTCATGGTTTCAGGTAAAGTTGAACCACCGTCTATTACGATGCCAGTAGCAGTTATATAACT
>CALVII010000015.1 GCA_944329465.1 uncultured Bacilli bacterium
AAAAAATTTAGTGAAGAGCTTAAAAGATTAAATGATGATATAGAATTTACTGAATTTTTATCAGCTGAGGAAGAGGCGAGAAAAACACAAAATACTTTGATTAATGCTGCAAAATCAGAAGGATTAGAGGAAGGTAAGAAACTTGGAATTAGCGAAGGAAGAAAACTTGGGATTGCTGAAGGAAAAAAACTTGGAATTAAGAAAAGGAATATTGAAGTGGCTAAAAATTTATTAGAATTACAAATGAAAATTTCAGATATAGTAAAAGCAACAGGATTATCAGAAAAAGAAATAAAAGCTTTAAACACTGAAGAGTAGATTAATTTCTACTTTTTTGTTTATTAGAAACTTGTTATGTAAAGATAGATGATATATATAGGATTATTATTCAATAATAAAAAAATATCCATAATAAAAAGAGCTTTAGGAAGAATGTCATATTGGTGTACCTTTTGTTTTAAATAAAATGTTAAAGCTGCATGCGAATATAAATGGTAGAATATTTGCTAATTTTTTGTGTCATTATTCAATTAGGCTGTGAATAGTAATTTAAGTTGTGTAAAATAAGTCAAAAACTTTTGAAAAACAATGGTAAAATTAACATTATTTTGATATAATTAAAAGTGTAGAAGGTGTTTTAATGAAATATTTTCCAAAATTAGTGGGAAGCCAATTATATTTGTCACCGATAAACAGTGAAGATGTTTCTACTTATGTGAGATGGCTTAATGATAAAACTGTTAGTGAGAATCTTGGATTAGATACGAAGGTCACAACTTTAGATGGTGAAAGAGAATGGCTTAAACGAAACCAAAATGATTATACTTTTGCAATTATATTGAAAGAAAATGATGAGCTTATAGGAAATTGCGGTTTTTCTAAGACCGATTTAATTCATCGGAATGGTGAGATTTGTATATTTATTGGTGATGAGGAAAAACGTGGTAAAGGTTATGGTAAAGAGGCCATTAAACTCTTGCTGGATTATGGATTTAATAATTTGAATTTAAATAATATTATGCTTAGGGTATATTCTTTTAATACGAAGGCCATTAAGGCTTATGAAAGTTTGGGCTTTAAAAGATTTGGAGTAAGGCATAGTTCTCACTATTTTAAAGGAAAATTTTATGATGAAATATTTATGGAAATTTTGAAGGAAGAATACAACGAAATTGAACCTTTTATATATGTTTAACAAATTTTGTGTTAATTTGACAAATAATGTATTTAGTGGTATGATATGCCGCAAATAAGCAAGGAGAAAAAGGCATAATTTTACGAATTATGAAATGGGGGAATAAATATGAAATTATATCGAGCTAGACATATGAGAGCAGAAGGAATTAGTTCTTCTGTTATGAGAAGAATAGGTAATTTTGTAAGAGAACACAGAAATCAGATACTTACTTTTGGTATAGGAACAGTTCTTGCTGGAACAATATTTGCTGGAAAGCCTGCGGTTGCATATGCGAATCAGATTAGTGATACAACAACTCCAGTAACAAACGAACAAGTTGTTAGTAATGAAGATTTGGAACAGTCTAATGACGTTATAACTGAAGCTGTAGAACAAGCTCAAACACCTACTCAAAGCACAGCTGAAGTTTCTACACCGGCTCCGGTTTCAGAGACTATTCAATCGGCACCTGTTCAAGAAGCACCAATAGAGGTTGAAGCACCTGTACAGGAGACTGCACCTGTAGAAAAAACTGACGTATCTTCAGAACCTGTTATAGAAGAAAGTACTAATGTAGAGACTCAAACTGATGTTAAAGAGCAAACTTCTACTGGTATTAATGAAGAAATAAATAGTAGAGTTCCTGAAGTAGAATCTGAAGAGGAGACTAAGGTCAATGAAGATTCAATGCAAGAAGAAATAGTTAATGAAACAACAGGTATTAATGAGGAGATAAATAGCAGGGTTCCTGAGATAGGCCCTGAAGAAGAGGTTAATGTTAGTGAAAATTCACAAGATCAAATTGGAATTGTCAGTGAAAACCCAGTTGTAGAAACAAATAATGATGCAGATCAAATTGTTTCTGAAGTAAATGAAGAAATTAAACAAGAAGCAACAGATAATACTATATCTAGTGCACAAACTGAAAACACTTCTTCAAATGAAATAGTATCATATGGTAGTTATCAAGTGATGCAAAAAGATGGGGGGTTATTTATAATTGGTGATATTCCTGAAGATCAATTAGAACAAGTACTTGGTGATTTAACTGCTAAATATGGTGAAGAAGCGGCTAATGGAGCACAAGTATTAAATTATGATTTTGTAAATGCGGTAACAGGAACAGTTGGTGAAAATGTACCGTTAGCTCAATCAGGGCTTACGGCTGTAAGAGACGAAAATGGTGTTATTACAGTTATGGATGCAGATGGTAATGTTATTACTAGCTGGCAAGCACAAGATGTTAAAGAAGAAAACCAAGTGGTAGAAAATACACAAGAAACTGAAAACTCACAAGATGTCATTGCTGATGAGAATTTATCTGACTATTTATATAAAGAATTCGATGTTGCTGATAATGAGTATTTGGTTATCGAAAATAGTGATGGTAGTTATACTATTGCCGCTAATGGAGGAAGTTTTGGAAATAATCAATTTGCTGATTTAGTTTCACAACTTCAACATAATGGTGTTATTCCAAGTAATGCAGAGGTATCATTGGTAAAGATCCCAGCATTAACGCCTGAAATGATAAAGAATGGTATTACAGAATTTCATGTGGATTTTAAAGGTAATAGATATTCTATAGATTCAAATGGCAAATTTGGTATATATTCTAAAGACAGCAACAGTTTAGATGGTGCATTAAAATATGATAGTGATTATTTAACCGAAAATAATGAGATGAATCAAAATCCTGATGCAGAGGTTGGAGATAAAGCTGATGTTGACGGTCCAGGTGAAGAAATACCTGGTGATAAGCCAGATGAACCAACGCCTGAAGAACCAACGCCTGAAGAACCAACACCAGATGAACCAACTCCTGATGAGCCGACACCAGAAGAACCACAAAGGAAAATACCATCTACTAGTAAATCAGATGTCCCACAAACTGGTGATTCAACACTTGTATCTGCCGGAATAGGCGCTCTTGGAGCGGCAGCAGCTGGTGCAGCAGCTTTAAAAAATCGTAAAGATAAAAAAGAAAATAAAGAAGAGAGACAATTAACTTTAATTGATGGTGATAAAGAAAAGGAAAGCTTTGATAATTTATATAAGAAATATAGTGAATTACCAAATTATGATGATTTAGAAGCGTTTTCTCAAGCTTGGACTGAAAGTAAAGAAGGAGAAGCTTGGAGACAGACTCATCCAAAAGGAAGAACTCGTTAAAGTAAGGAGGAATAAATATGAAAAGAATGAAAAAATTATTTAATGTTATTTTATCGCTTTTGATTGTTGCAGTAGTATCTATTACTTCAATTGTTACTATTAAAGCAGCTCCTAATAGTATTACTGTTGATAAAGAAGGTGTAATGGTATCTTATATTGGTGAGAATTATAAGTGGGCTAAATTTAGAACAGCTGATGGTAAAGTTGCTTACTGTATGGATTTAGCTAAATCTTGGCCTGAGAGAAAAACTAATTTCTCATTAGTTAGTGAAGCTGATGCTGGATTAACTTATATTCTTGCGAATGGATATCCTTATAAACCTATAAAAGATGGTGGCGATTTGGATAGATATATTACCCAAGCTGCTGTTTGGTGGTATTTATCTGATACTGGTCAAACTGGAAAATTAAGTGCAGATTTTACAACTAATGCTGCTGATTCTCACGGAATAAGAGACGATATCAAAAAATTAGTTAATGATGCTAAAAATGCTAAAGCAAGTGCTAAACCAAGTTTAGATGTTAAAGTTAATAAAACTGATATGAGTTTATCTAGTGATGGTAATTACTTTATTTCAGAAGAGATTACTCCAACTTTAACAGGTACTTCTACTTATAAAGTTTCAATTTCTGGAGCTCCAAATGGTACTATAATTGCTAATGCAAGTGGTCAATCACAAACTACATTTAAGAGTGGTGAAAAATTCCAAGTTAAAGTTCCATCTAATGCTTTAGGTAAAACAACTACTATGAAGGTGACAGTATCTGCAACTGGAGCTACTTCTAAAGCTTATGTTTATAGTCCATCAGATAGTTCAATGCAACGTGTTGCAGTACTATATACTGAGAATACTAATTTATCAAAAACAATTAATCTTACAGCTACAGTTGACAAACCAAAAGTTTGTGTTGATTATGTTATAGTTGGTGATGTTAGACCTGATCCTGCTTTAACTGATCCTACTCCTGGTACTAGTTGTTATGATAAAGGAACTAAGTATGATCAAGAAAAGGAATTAACAACTAGACAAGAGAACTGTAAGTTTAATGGTTGGTATACTAGTGAAGATTTAACTGGTAAATGGGTAGATGGCACAGCACTAAATAACAATTTAACACTTTATGGTGCATGGGACTGTGGAACATCAATCAATGTACCAAATACAGCAGCTAATATTTCATTTATAATTTTAGGTGTAGGTTTATTAATAATAGCTGGTGGTGTTGCAATAATCATTTACCGTGATAAAAAAATGAATTCTAAATAAGCTTAGCTTCGTGCTAAGTTTATTTTTTTTGTTTAAATTTATTTGGAAAAACAAGAAAATGTGGTAAACTAATTATTAGGGAAGGTGAGATAATGGAAACAATTAATTTATTGCCGGCAGATACTTATATTGTTAAAAATGCAACTATTTTAAATGTTGAATCTCGCCTTGTTTTGACGAAGCTATATCAACCAATAATTGGTTCGGTTGCAATCAGTTTATATTTTACTTTATGGGGTAATTTAGATACTAGTTTGACTTCTTCGGTTGAATATACACACCATAATTTAATGGCTATTATGCGTATTAAATTAGAAGATATTTTAGAGGCTAGGGAGAGATTAGAGGCTATTGGTCTTTTGAAAACTTATTTAAAAAAAGGTAATATTAATAATTATATTTACGAATTATATTCACCTTTGGATCCAAATGAATTTATGTCTAATCCTATTTTAGCAACTTCACTTGCTAGTAATATAGGTAAGAATGAATTTGATAGGATTTTAAATTTCTTTAAAGTTCCGAAAATAGTTTTAGATGGTTATGAAGATATTAGTGTGTCATTTGGAGAAACTTTTGAAGTAACTGATTCTCTAAATGTTTTAGAAAGTAAAGATATAAGAAAGGTTAAACAAATAGATTTAGTTGTTGACGAGAAGATTGATTTAAATAGTTTACTTAGTCTTATTCCCAATGAAATTTTAAATTATAGATCTATTACTAAGGATACTAAATCTTTAATTTATAAACTTGCTTATATTTACAATTTAAATGAAGACGAACTTTCTGAATTAATTCGTAATTCTATTAATGAAAAGAAGATTATAGATAAAGATTTACTTCGTAATAATTGTCATAATTATTATACATTTGAACATAAAAATATGACCCCTTCTTTGATTTATAAAAAAGAACCAGAATACTTACGTAAAAAAGTTGGCGATGTTTCTAAAAAAGCGAAACTTATTTATACTTTTGAAACAACTTCTCCTTATGATTTTTTAACAGGTAAAAATAAGGGCGTTAGGCCAAGCAAAAGTGATCTTGCTTTAATAGAAAATTTGATGCTTGATTATGATTTAACACCTGGTGTAGTTAATGTTTTAATAGATTATGTACTTAGAATTAACGACAACAAATTAACTAAAAATTATGTACTTACTATTGCAAGTCAGTGGAAGAGAAGTAATATTAAAACGGTAGAAGAAGCTATGGATATTTGTAAAAAAGAAAATAAGACAAAGAACAAGGAAAGGGTTCGCATTATTAAAAAGGAGAAAAAACCAGAATGGTTTGATAAAAATATTGAAGAAAGTGCGGCTAGTTTAGACGATATTGCAGCTTTAGAAGCTAGTTTGAATAATTTATAGAAGGTGATTGCGTGCAGAAGGTATCAGATAATTTAAAAAAAAATAATTTAGATAATCTTTTAGATGAGGCTTATGAAGATGCTTTAAAAAATGAATCTTTTAAAGAATTTGTGTGTAAACTAAAAATTAAAAGGGAAATACTTAAAAAATACACTTCGCTTTTAGAAGAAAGTTCTATAGAGTATTTTAATTGCAAAGACTGTCCAGGGTTAATGGCATGTAAAAATAAAATAACGGGTTATGCTAAATTACCTAAGGTTACTGGTGATAATTTAGAATTTAGTTATAAACCATGTAAGTATAAGAAAAAATTTGATAAGGAAGAAAAGGTTCATAGTAATACGATGCTTTTTAATGTTCCTAAAGAAATTAAAGAAGCTTCTTTTAAGAATGTTTATAAAACTGATAAAAATAGATATAAGACTATTTTGTGGTTAACAGAATTTATTAAAAAGTATAAAGCTGATATTCACCAAAAGGGATTATATTTGTGTGGTAATTTTGGGTGTGGTAAAACTTATTTAATTGCGGCTACTTTTAATGAACTTGCTAAAGATGGTATTAAAAGTGCAATTGTGTTTTGGCCGGAGTATTTAAATAGTTTAAAATCTTCATTTAATTCAGAGGTTAAAAGTGAATTTAAAAACAAGTATAATTATGTAAAGAAAGTACCGTTGTTACTTATTGACGATCTAGGAGCAGAAAGTGTAACACCTTGGGCTAGAGATGAGATTTTATGTCCACTCCTTCAATATAGAATGGATGAAAAGTTACCGACATTTTTTACTTCTAATTTAAATTTAGAAACTTTAGAAAATCATTTGGCAATTACATCTAAGGGTGATGAGATTATTAAGGCGGGCAGAATTATTTCTAGAATAAAACAACTTACGGAATATCAAGAACTAATTAGCAAGAATTTGAGGAAATAAGGTGATATTTTGGCTAGTGTAGTTATTCATATGTGTGTGGCTAGTGAAATTAATAAAAGAAGAAAAGTAGATAATTATAATGAATTTTTGCTTGGAGCGATTGCTCCAGATATTTCTAAATTTGTCGGTTGGGATAGAAATTTGTCACATTTTATAGATAATACATCTTATCCCGATATAGATAAATTTTTAAAAAAATATGGCGATAAACTTAACAATGATTTTATGCTTGGTTATTTTGTTCATTTGTATACTGATTATTTGTGGTATAAGTATTTTATAGGTGATATTAAGTATAAGGGTTTAATTACTTTGAAAGATGGAAGTAAAATAGACTATGATGCAGATACTTTTAGAAAATATTTGTATAATGATTATACTAATTTGAATGTCAGATTATTAGACGAATATGAACTTGATTTATCACTTTTTTATAATCCTGTAACTTTACCTAAGATTTATATGGATGAGATACCTATTGATAGACTTCAAGAATTTTTAGATGCTTCTAGTCAGATAATAGAAAACTCTAAAGAGGGTAAGGATTATTTGTTTGATATATCGAATGTTTTAGAATTTGTATCTGTTTCTACTGGTTTAATATGCGGAGAGATAGAAAAATTAATGGGTTGACAAAGCTAAAAACTGTGATAAAATATAAATAAATGTGAGGAAAAGGACGAGATTATTAGAAGTAATTTTTAAGCGAGTCTAGGTTGGTGAAAGCTAGATAAAGGATTTTAATAATTACTACCTTGAAGCAGATTTTCGAAAGATTATTCCGGGTAATTACCGTTATCTAATAAATTAAGTGATAAAGTAGGATGGTACCGCGTTTATACGCTCCTTGCAATGTTTTTGTGAGGAGCTTTTATATGGATAAAAAACAAGTACGTAAAAGTCGTAAAATCGATATGGGACATTTTCTTAGAGATTATTATGGAGTGGATAATGATAAATTGATATCAGAGCTTTGTGTTTTGTCTCACAGAGATCTTAAAGAGGTTGCCCCACTTTATGGAATTAATTTAGTTAGAACTAAGTTTGATTTGGTGGCAGTAGATCAAGTACTGACGGGTACAATTATTTTAGTTAATGATGTTTTTGGAAATCCAGCTCCTTATGTAAATCCTAATAGAACTTTAGTTTGGAGTGAATTTGATACGGAACTTGATTTATCAAATGTAAGTGAAATGATTCAAGAGATAGAGTTTGATAAAAAGGGTAGGCAAAAACGCTTGAGAAAGATCATAAGATTAAGGAAGGGTGAATAAATATGATAGATATTAAAGAAGATAAAAGATTAAATGTACTTAACCATAGCTGTGCACATTTACTTGCACAAGCGGTTAAACACTTATATCCAAATGCGAAGTTTTGGGTTGGACCAGTTATTTCTGAAGGATTTTATTATGATATTGATTTAGGTGATTATACATTAACTGCCGAAGATTTAGATAAAATAGCTAAAGAAATGAAAAAATTAGCTAAAGATGGTAAAAGAATTTATAGAGAAGAGATTTCAAAAAAAGAAGCTTTAGAAAAGTTTAAGGACGATCCTTATAAGGTAGATATTATTAATGAACTTCCAGATGGTGAGATTATTAGTTGTTATACCCAAGGTGATTTTACAGATTTGTGTAGAGGGCCTCATGTAGAAAGTGTTAAGGAATGTAAGAATTTCAAATTACTTAAAGTGTCAGGGGCTTATTATAAAGGTGATTCTAAAAATAAGATGCTTCAAAGAATTTATGGTGTTTGTTTTGATAATAAAGAAGATTTAGAAAAACACTTGGCATTATTGGAAGAGGCTAAAGAAAGAGATCACCGTAAAATTGGCAAGGAGTTAGAATTGTTTATGGGTCATGAACTTGTTGGACCTGGCTTACAGATGTGGCTTCCTGATGGGGCAACAGTAAGGTATGAACTTGAAAAATACATCAAAGATAAAGAAGTTGGTTTAGGATATGATCATGTGTATACTCCTTATTTGGCTTCTACTGAATTATATAAGGTTAGTGGACACTGGGATCATTATAAGGAAGATATGTTTCCAACTATGAAAATGGATAATGAAGAGTTGGTTTTAAGACCGATGAACTGTCCACATCATATGCTTATTTATAAACATAAATTACATTCTTATCGTGATTTACCGATTAGAATTGGTGAGCTTGCACCTGATTTTAGATATGAGGCAAGTGGGGCAGTATGTGGTTTAGAGAGAGTTCGTCAAATGTGTCAAAATGATGCCCATCTATTTGTTAGACCAGATCAAATAAAAGAAGAAGTATCGAATGTTGTTAATTTGATTTTAGAGGTTTATAAAGATTTTAATATTACAGATTATGCTTTTAGGTTATCTTTAAGAGATAAAAATAATACCGAAAAATATTTTGATGATGATGAAATGTGGGAAAAAGCTGAAAGTGAACTTAGAAAGGTATTGACTGAACTTGGAATAGAATTTTATGAAGCTCCTGGTGAGGCGGCTTTCTATGGACCTAAATTGGATGTTCAAATTAAATCTGCTATTGGTCATGATGTTACATTATCAACTTGTCAACTTGATTTTTTACTTCCAGAAAGATTTGATTTAACCTATATCGATGAAAAAGGGCAAAAATCAAGGCCAGTAGTTATTCATAGAGCTATTTTAGGAACTTTTGACAGATTTATGGCATTTTTAATTGAAGAAACTAAAGGAGCATTCCCACTTTGGCTTTCTCCTACTCAGGTTAACATTATTCCGGTTAATAATGAATATCATTTAAAATATGCGAAGAAAATAGAAAAACAATTAGCCGATAAAAATATTAGAGTAAAACTTGACGATAGAGATGAAAAATTAAGTTATAAAATGAGAGAAAGCCAATCTCATAAAATTCCTTATACAGTTATTATCGGAGATAAAGAAAAAGAAAATAAAACTGTAAGTTATCGTTTATTTGGCTATAAGGATACTAATACTTTATCTATAAAAGAATTTGAAGGGAAACTTTTAAAACAAATAAAAGAAAGAAGGTAGAAAATGTTAGGTGCTATTATAGGCGATTTAGCAGGTTCTATATATGAATATAATGAATTTAAAAGTGGAAAGAATTTAGAAAAAAGATTAGAGGTTTTAAGTAAAGATAATTTGATTGAGAAGGATAGTTTTTATACTGATGATACTATTTTAACTATTGCTATATTAGATAGTGTACTTAATGGTATGAATTATGAAGAGGCTTTAAGAAGGTATGGTTTAAAATATTATGATAAAAAGCCTAATACGAAAGTCGATCATTTTAAACACATGTTTTCACCTAATTTTATTAAATGGTGTCAAGGTGAAGTGGAAGGAAATAGTATGGGTAGTGGTGCTTTAATGAGGGTGTCACCAATTGGTTATTTATTTTCTGATATGAATACGATTGATTTAGAAACAGAAAAAGCAACTATTCCTTCTCATAATTCGGCTTTGGCAATTATTTCGGCGGAAGCTTTAAATAATTTAATTTATTTAGGAAGAAAAGGATATAAAAAAGAAGAGATTAAAGCAAAGTTTTATCCATATCATAGAGAGATAGATAAGATTAGATTAGATAATACTTTTGATAGTTCATGTTTGGTTTTTGATAAGTGTTTGGCGGCTTTTTTTGAAAGTAATTCATTTGAAGATGCAGTTAGAAAAGCTGTTTCACTTGGAGGAGATACTGATACTATTGGGGCAATTACTGGTTCTATTGCTGAAGCTTATTATGGTATTCCTGATAATTTGAAGGAGCAAGCTCTTTCTAAATTACCTGATGATTTTGTATTAAAACTTCAGCAAGGGTATCAAAAGGTTAAGAAATTATGATATAATGATTTGTAGTTTGGAGGCGTTAAAATGAGAGAATTTACAGAACAAGAACAGGTTAGGCGAGATAAAGTAAGGGATTTGATAGCTAAAGGGGTAAAGCCTTTTGGTTATAGGTATGATGTTACTTCTAATTCTAAAATAATCAAAGAAGAGCACGCTAATCAAAGCAAAGAAGAACTTGACGAGTTAAAAGATCACGTAGTTATTGCAGGAAGAATTATGACTAAAAGAAGAAAGGGAAAAGCGGGTTTTTTCCATATTCAAGACAAGTATGGTCAAATTCAAATATATATTAGTATTAATGAAGTAGGTGAAGAAGCTTACGATTTATTTAAGGCTAGCGATATTGGTGATATTGTTGGAATAGAAGGATTTGTATTTAGAACTAATACTGGTGAACTTAGTGTACATGCGACTAAGTATGTACACTTAGTTAAAGCTTTAAGACCACTTCCCGAGAAATATCATGGTTTAACTGATGTTGAAGAAAGATATAGAAGAAGATATGTCGATTTAATTATGAATGAAGATTCTAGAAAAATTGCTTTTACTCGTCCAAGAATTATTAGAACAATTCAAAAATATTTAGATAATTTGGGTTATACTGAGGTTGAGACTCCTATATTAAACCCTATTTTAGGTGGAGCAGCAGCTAAACCATTTATTACCCATCATAACGCTTTAGATATGAATTTCTATCTTAGAATTGCGACTGAGCTACCTTTAAAAAGATTAATTGTTGGTGGTATGGATGCAGTTTATGAAATTGGTAGAGTGTTTAGAAATGAGGGGGTTGATAGAAAGCATAACCCTGAATTTACTACGATTGAAATTTATAAAGCTTACACTGATATGTATGGAATGATGGATTTGGCTGAAGGAATATTTAGTACAGTATGTATGGAGGTTAATGGAACTTATGATATAGAATATATGGGTAATAAGATTTCACTTGAACCTCATTATAAACGTATTCATATGGTTGACGCGATTAAAGAGGCCTGTGGAGTTGACTTTTGGAAAGAAATGAGTTTAGAAGAAGCTAAGGAACTTGCTAAAAAATATGATGTTGAGGTTGAAACACATTTTGAATTTGGTCATATTGTTAATGCTTTCTTTGAAAAGTTTGTCGAAGAAACTTTAATAGAACCAACTTTTGTCTATGGTCATCCAATAGAAATAAGTCCACTTGCTTCTAAGAGTGAAGATCCTAGATATACAGAAAGATTTGAATTATTTATATGTGGTATGGAGTTTGGTAATGCATTTACTGAACTTAATGATCCAATCGATCAATATGAAAGATTTGAAAATCAATTAAAGGAAAGAGAACTTGGTAATGAGGAAGCTAATGAAATGGATATTGATTTTGTCGAAGCATTAGAGTATGGTATGCCACCTACTGGAGGTATTGGAATTGGTATTGATAGATTAGTAATGCTTATGACAGGTGCAGAAACTATTAGGGAAGTATTATTATTTCCACATATGAGAAATAAAAAAGAACTTAACAAATAATTAAAGCAGGTAATTTAAATATTGCTTGCTTTTTGTTTTGTTTATTATATTTTATCCTGCAAAAGTAAAATATATTAAAAATATAATTTTCTTTTAGTGAAAAATAGTATATAATTGGTATAGAAAGTAGGTAAGAATATGAATAAAAAAGCTTTTACACTCATTGAAGTTTTGGCAGTTATTGTTATTTTATCAGTTATTGCCCTTATTACTGCACCAATTGTTTTTGATGTTGTGGATGACTCTAGAATGAATTCTTTTACACGAAGTGTAGAAGAGATGCGTAACGTTATAGATATGGATTATAATGAATATGCAAGAAGTGGCAAAGTAGAATATAGCTATGAAAACAATAATTTAGTGTGTGTTGGTTGTGATGATGGAGAAGATCTAAAATTAGATTTTACTGGTGAAGTTGAAGGTGCAAGTGGAACTTTTATCAATGAAAACGGTAAGATTACTTTAACCATTGAAAATAGTAAATATAAAGCTACAGATGATGGTAGTGGTGAGGTTGTTACAGTAAAAAAAGAGTAATAAAAAAAATATCCCTTAATATAATTAATTAGAAATGTACTAGGAGGGATAATAATGATTAATAAAAGAAGTTTATGGTTTTTAACTTTATTTAGTTTGATTTTAGTACTTAGCGTTTATTATATTACAATGCCAAGTGAACTGTTGATGGCAACTAACAATGGCAATAAAGAAGAGACAGAAACTGTTTCAGCAAGTGCAGAAAATGAAGAAAGTGCGGAGCTTGTCGCATTAAGGGTAGAATCAGAGGAGAAAATGTTGGATGAGATTACAGAATTAAAAAAGATTTTGACAGATTCTAATTCGACAACAGAAGAAAAAAATAAAGCTTTTGAAAAGATGCAGGCACTTAATAAAAACAGAGGTACTGAAGAATCTATTGAAAATAAAATAAAAAACGAATTTAATTTAAAATCTTTTGTAAGTATCGACGAGACTAGTGTTCAAGTGGTTATAGACAGTACTAAACACGATAAAGAACTTGCTAATAAGATTATGAGGTCAGTTCAAGAGGAGTTTGAAACTTCTATGAGTATATCGGTTAAATTTCAAAAGTAAATTGTCATAATTTTGACAATTTTTTAAGTATTATAAAATTTTTCTTTGGGTGATTTTCCTTTCACTTATAACCTTGGTATGCATACAATAATATGAGTAAATATAAACCATCCCGCCTTAGGAAAGTGAGGGAATTTATGAAAAAGGGCATTTTAACTAAAAGGGAGCGTGAGGTCTTCGAATTACTTATTCAAAATTATAGCACTATTGAAATAGCAGATAAATTAAAGATTAGTGATAAAACGGTAAGAAATCATATTTCTAATGCGATGCAAAAGTTAGGTGTTAAGGGACGTGCGGGAGCTGTTATTGAACTACTTAGACTTGGAGAGATTTCACTATAAAAGGTCATAAAAGAGGCCTTTTTTTCATATGTTTTAAATGGGTGAAGAGTATGCTTAAAAAAATATCAATCAGAAAAATAGTGTTATCGAGCTTAGCTTTGTTTGCTATGTTTTTAATATATATTATACCGGCTAACGAGAATACTTTGGATATTAAAGAAGAACTTGATTATGTAAACACAAATGTGGAAAGTTCACCGATATTTTTGATGGATCAAAATAGTTATGTGGCTTTAACTAGTGTAGCTGTTAATGATACTAGCATTGAAAATAAAGCTAGACAATTGATAAGAGTTTTAACTATAGGGGGAATGGATAGTAAAATACCAAGTGGATTTAGTGCGATTATTCCTCCTAACACGGAGATTTTAAGTTTGAGTTATGAAAATGGAATAATTAAAGTGGATTTTTCTAAGGATTTATTAAACATTTCGGAAAACTTAGAAGAAAAGTTAGTGGAATCAATTGTCTATACTTTGACATCTATTGATAAAGTAAATGGGGTTATTATATATGTAGAGGGGGATATTTTAACTAAATTGCCAAAGACAAAAATTAATTTACCATCTACTTTAGATAAAACATTTGGTATTAATAAAGAATTTGATTTAACTAGTACTAAAGATATTACGGATGTGACAATTTATTATATAAATCAGATTAGTGATAATTATTATTATGTTCCAGTTACTAAGTATGTGAATGATAATAGGGACAAAGCAAGCATTATAATTGACGAGCTTTCTAGTAATTTTAATCCTAATAAAAATTTAATGAGTTTTTTAAACGGTGGAACTAAATTAGTTTCAAGTATTGTTAAAGATGGAAAGATGCAATTAAATTTTAATGAAGAAATTTTAAATAGTTCTGTAAGTGAAGACATTTCTAAAGAAACTTTAGATATGATTACCCTTTCGATAGGGGCAAATTACGATGTAAAAGAAGTGGTTTTTAATGTGGGTGACAGAAAGCTTTATGAGATTGCTTTAAAGTGAGTGTAAATGAGAGTCGTCGATCATAAAAAACGACTTCTTTTTTATTTTTTAATGTGCTAAAATTATAATAGGTGAAGTTAATTTGAAAATATATACGAAAAGTAAAGAAGATTTATATAAAGAGTTAAATACTGGTGAAAATGGTCTTTCTAATGAAGAAGCTAATAAAAGACTTATACGTGATGGAAAAAATGTTTTAAGTGAAAGCAAAAAAGTTTCAATTTTTAAAATGATTTTGAATCAACTTACAGATAAGATGATTATCATTTTATTTATTGCGGCTTTTTTATCATTTTTGCTTAATGAGCAAGCTGAAGGAATTGTCATATTAATTATTATTGTAATTAATGCGGTTATTAGTATAATGCAGGAAAAGAAGGCGGCTGATGCTGTTTTAGCTTTAAGAAAAATGAATGCACCTATAGCTCATGTAATTAGAGATGGGGAAATGAAGGATATTGATTCTAGTGAGGTAGTAGTTGGAGATATTATCTATTTAGAAGCCGGTGGCATTGTGCCAGCAGATGTTAGACTTATTAGTGATAACGGTTTAACGATTGACGAATCGGCATTAACTGGTGAGAGTGTTCCGGTGGCTAAAGATGCTTCTTTGATTTTAAAAGAAGATATTGCTTTAGGAGATAGAGTTAATATGGCTTTTTCCTCTTCAATTATTAATTATGGGACAGGAAAAGGTATTGTTGTTGCGACTGGAATGAATAGTGAAGTTGGTAAAATTGCAAAAATGCTTAAAAATACGGATGAAATTGATACTCCTTTGAAAAGAAAATTAGAGGTTGTTGGCAAAACGTTGAGCGTTGTCGGTATTGTTATAAGCATATTGATTTTTATTATTGGTTTTATGTATGGTAAAGATGTTATTTCTTTACTTATGATTTCTATTTCTTTGGCTATTTCAGTGATCCCAGAGGGACTTCCAGCTACGGCAACGATTGTCATGGCTTTAGGAGTTCAAAGAATGGCTAAGAAAAATGCTTTAGTTAAAAAGTTACCAGCAGTTGAGACTTTAGGTAGTGCGAGTGTAATATGTACAGATAAGACGGGGACTTTAACACAAAATAAAATGACAGTTGTAAAAACATTGTTTTATAATGATTTTGTATTTGATAAAGAGAATAATATTCCTAATGCTTTTTTACTTGGATGTATGCTTTGTAACAATGCTTCTTTAAATAATGTGGGTGATCCAACAGAAGTGGCTTTACTTGAGTTTGTTAGAAAGAAAGAAGCTGAACTATTTGATAGGCATTTTGAAAGGCTTTATGAACAGCCATTTGATTCAAATAGAAAAAGAATGTCAGTTATATGTGACATAGATGGTAAAAAAACAGTTTATACAAAAGGTGCTTTAGAAGAATTGTTGGAATTATGTCCTTATATTTTAAAAGATAAGGAGATTATTCCTTTAACTATAGAAGTTAAGAATAAAATTTTAAAAAAATGTGAAGAACTTTCAAAAGAAGCTTATAGAATATTAGGATTTGCTGAAAAAGAAATCGATTATATTCCAAATGAAGGTGACGATATCGAAAATGATTTGATATTTATTGGTTTATCAGCTATGATAGATCCACCAAAAGAAGGAGTAAAAGAGGCTATTAAGTCTTTTAAAGATGCATCGATAAAAGTAGTTATGATTACTGGTGATCATAAACTAACAGCAACGGCAATTGCGAGTGAACTTGGGATATATAATGATGGTGATATTGTGATGACGGGTGAGGAACTTCATAAGATAAGTGATAAAGATCTCGCTTTGAAAGCTAATAAAATTACTGTTTTTGCAAGAGTGGCTCCCGAAGATAAACTTCGTATTATTGGAGCTTTTAAGGCAAATGGGGAAGTTGTAGCTATGACGGGTGATGGAGTTAATGATGCTCCAGCTTTAAAGGCCGCAGATATTGGTGTATCCATGGGGAAGATTGGTACCGATGTTGCTAAAGATGCAGCCGATATGTTACTTTTAGACGATAATTTTACAACTATTTTAACAGCAGTTAAAGAAGGCAGGAGAGTTTATAGTAATATTCAAAAAGTTATTCAGTTTTTACTTTCAGGAAATATTGCGGAAGTGTTGGTGGTTTTCTTTTCCGTTATATTTAATTTATCTGTACCTTTAATGGCTGTGCATATTTTATTTATCAATTTAGTTACAGATACGCTCCCAGCTTTGGCTTTGGGGATTGATCCCGAAAATCCCGATGATATGCGAAGAAAACCGGTTAAGGAAGGAAGTTTGTTTGAAAAGGGTTTGGTTAAAAGAGTAATTTTTTATGGCGTTTTAATTTCTTTAATAACTTTTGTAGCTTATATAATAGGTTTTCCAAATGGTTATAAAGATGGAATTACGATGGCTTTTTTGGTTTTATGTTTATCACAAATTATTTATGCTTTGAACCAGCACTCTTCTACTTTATCGGTATTTTCTAAAAAACACCCGAAAAATAAATATTTATATATGGCCATGCTTGCTTCATTTGTAATTTTAATGATGGTTGTTTGGATACCACCAATTGCAGGATTTTTTTCACTTGTTAGTTTGAATTTAATGGAATGGGTAATTGTTTTACTTTTATCTCTTTTTCCACTTATTATTTTAGAAATAATAAAACTAGTTAGAAACATTTGATTTTTAAAGAATAAATATTTATAATTAATATGAAGGTAGGGGTTTAAATGGAAAATATAACAAAAAAAATAGAAATTTTAGATAAGTATTTTAGAGCAGCTAATTATTTATCTGCTTGTCAACTTTATTTGTTGGATAATCCGCTTTTAAAAAGAAATATTAAAAAAGAAGATATTAAAAGAAAGATAGTTGGACATTGGGGCACAGTACCATCACAAAATTTTATATATACACATTTAAATAGATTGATTAAGGATAATAAACTTAATATGATTTATATATCTGGACCAGGTCATGGGGGAAATAGTCCACTTGCGAATGTTTATTTAGAAGGAACATATAGTGAGATTTATCCAGATATTACTTTAGACGAAGATGGATTAAGGAAGTTTTTTAAACAATTTTCTTTTCCAGGTGGAGTACCTAGTCATGCGGCTCCAGAAACTCCTGGTTCAATTAATGAAGGAGGGGAACTTGGTTATTCTTTAGCTCATGCTTTTGGTGCTGTTTTAGATAATCCTAATTTGATTGTAGCTTGTGTTATTGGAGATGGTGAGGCAGAAACTGGTCCTTTAGCAACTTCTTGGAATGGGAATAAATTTATTAATCCTAAAACTGATGGTATAGTTTTACCTATTTTGAATTTAAATGGTTATAAGATTAGTAATCCAACGGTATTTGGAAGAATGAGTGATAAAGAACTTGGCAGTTATTTTAATGGTCTTGGATGGCATCCTTATTTAGTTGAGGATAAGGATATTAATATTTTACATAAAAAAATGTATTATACCTTAAATAGGGTATTAGAAGAGATTAAGGATATTAAAAATGGCAAATATAATGGCAGGGTTATTTATCCGATGATTATCTTAAGAACTCCTAAAGGTTTTACAGGACCGGATATAGTGGATGGTAAAAAAATTGCAGGAACTTTTAGAGCTCATCAAGTACCTATTTTGCCAGATACGGATGAACATATGAAGCAACTTGAAAATTGGCTTAGAAGTTATAAACCTTGGGAATTATTTGATAGTAATGGCCATTTAAATAAAGAGATATATGAAATTATTCCAGAAGGCAAATATAGGATGGGAGCAAATCCTAATGCGAATGGTGGATTGCTTAGAAGAATAATTAAACTACCAGATGTTAAGGAGTTTGAGGTTAAGTTTGATGGACGTGGGGTTTATAAGACTCAAGATATGTTTGAGGTTAGTAAATATATTAGAGATATTTATAAACTTAATGATAACTTTAGACTTTTTTCACCTGATGAGGCTATGAGTAATCGTCTTTATGAAATTTTTGATGGTTCTTCAAGAGACTGGCAGGAGGAAATTAGAGATACCGATGAATATTTGAGTAAAGATGGCAAAATTGTCGATAGTTATTTATCTGAACATTTTTGCGAAGGATTACTTGAAGGTTATTTACTAACAGGCCGTCATGGAGTCTTTGTCAGTTATGAAGCGTTTATTAGAGTTATTGATTCGATGGCTTCTCAGCACGCCAAATGGTTAAAGGTGTGTCAAAATTTGAAATTTAGAAGGGATATTTCTTCGCTTAATTATATTTTAACTTCAAATGTTTGGCAGCAAGATCATAATGGTTATACTCACCAAGATCCGGGATTTTTGAACCATATGGCTACTAAGAAAGATGGTATAGTTAGAATGTATTTGCCGGCAGATGCGAATAGCTTACTTGTCTGTTTTGACGAATGTATGAAAAGTAAAAATTTAATCAATATTATTACGGCTTCTAAACATCCTAGTTATCAGTGGATTAGTATGAAAGAAGCTAAGGAAGAATTTGATAAAGGTTTAGCTATTTGGAAGTGGGCTTCGGATGATGATCCAGATTTAGTGATGGTCTCTATTGGTGATACACCTACTATTGAGTCACTTGCGAGTGTTAAGATTTTAAAAGATAAATTTCCGGATTTAAAGATTAGATTTATTAATGTTTTGGATTTGATGTGTCTTAAGAAGTCTTTGAATTATTCTAAATCTTTGAGTGATGAAGAGTTTGATAAGTATTTTACTAAAGATAAGCCGGTTATAATTAATTTTCATGGATATCCGTCACTTATTTATGAATTTTTATATTTTAGACATAATAAAAATATATCTGTTCACGGATATGAAGAAGAAGGTACTATTACAACATCTTTTGATATGAGGGTTTTAAATGAAATTGATAGATATCATTTAGTTATAGATGCTGTTTCTCTTTTAAATTTAGATAGTAAGGTTATCAAAGAGATGGAAGATAAACTTTTAAAACATCATAATTATATAAGAGAGCATGGAGTAGATATGCCGGAAGTAGACGAGTGGAAATGGTGATTTGGCCATTTTCTTTTTTTATTGTATAATATAATTGGTGATTTGAATGGCGAAGAGTAATAGATATTGTTTAGTATATCATTTCAAAAACGGTGATAAAAGAAATATTAAAATTACTTTTGAGGACGGAAAGGTACGTCAGACATTTGCTTTAACGGAAATTGATTTTATGACATCTTTATTTTCTGATAGTGATGCTTTTGCTAGATTTGCCCAAATAGATGGTGAAGAAGCTAAAGGTGGTTATTTTGCAATCGAATATAAAAGTAATAATAAAATTAATTCATTGGAACTTGTTTTTAGTGATATGAAGTTTATCAATAGTGTGGCTAAAAAATATTTTGGTGAAAGCAATCTTTCTAAAGAGGACATTTTATCTTATATGAAATGGTTTTTAGATAAGATAGATAAGGATAGTGAATTTTTAAATTTTATTTCAACTCATAGATATACAAATGGTTATTTTAAATCCGCACTTAGTGAGTATTTGATACTTAAAGATTCTTATGAAAATGATGCCCGAAGTATTTTAAGGCGAGCTGAGATTAAATTAATTAAAGAATTTATGAGATATAAGACTATTAGGGGATTAGAGGTTGGAAGAAGAAATTACGAACTTATGAAGGCTAATAAATTAGTGCCTAGAAATCCAAATGAACTTACTTCAAGTGAAATTGCCAGAAAAGACTACGAATTAAATCATCCTAAAAAGGTTAAAAAAAGAAGTAGGCTTCAAAAAGAGATGGATAATGGACAGATGGTTTTATTTGATGTTTCTTCTTATACTGACTCGTCTATTTTTGAACCCCAAAAAAAGAGATAAAGTAAAAGGAAAAGTGTGTGTGCTTTTCCTTTTTACTTATTAAATAAATTTTTGATATCGATACTTAAGGACAAATGACATCTCATACATTTAATATAGGAGCAGTAGAAAACTTAAATCAAAGCGGAGCAGAAGCAGATAGTATAGCAAAAAATATAGCAGGAGAAAAGATGTACCAGTGGACAGGAAATGTTGGACTAGCTAATGTATCAGATATCTTAAGAGCAAGTACTAATCCAAAGTGTACATCAGCCACAACTTCAAATAATGGTATAAATGAATGTAATAGTAATTATCTATTAGATAAAGGAACAGCAAGCTCACTATATTACTGGATAATAAATGCTTCTTCTTATGAGTCTGGTGGCTATTCGAATACTGCTTGGTATGGTACTGTGAATAGCTCGTATGTGTATGTGAATAGTAATTATGCGTACGCCGGTGGTGCTCCTCGCCTAGTAGTCTTTTTGAAAGCTGACACTACTTTATCCGGAAATGGAACATTAAATAATCCATTCATCATAGTACAGTAAATATATAAATGATAGAATAAATTAATAAATTTATAAAGGACCTGACGAAGTCAAGTCCAAATAAACATTAATTAGACTGCACTTTAAGCAATACTAATTTTGGTATTGCTTTTAGTATGTAAGCTTTAAAAAGTTTATTTGTTTTTTATTTTTTGTGGTATACTTAATAATAGGTGATGGTATGAAAAATGCTTACAAATTTTTAGATTATTTAAAATACGAAAAGGGTTTTTCTGATCATACAATTAGAAATTATGAAATTGATTTAAAAGAATTTTATGGTTTTACTGGTGAGAAAAATATTGATATTGAACTTGTTAGAAGATATTTAAGAAAGTTATATGAGAATAAATATAGTAGCCGAACAATATCGAGAAAAGTAAGCAGTTTAAAAAGTTATTTTAAATATTTAGAAAGCGAAGGCATTATTAAAGATAATTTTATGAGATTAATTAGTAATCCAAAAATAGAAAAGACATTACCTAATTATTTGAATTATGATGATTTAGAAAGGTTATTAAATTATCCTGATAGAAGTAACAAATATGGTTTAAGAGATGCTTTGATATTAGAAATGCTTTATTCTAGTGGAGTCAGAGTTAGTGAGCTTGCTAATATGAAGTTAAAAGATATTGATTTTAAAGAAAGAAAGATATTGATATTAGGTAAAGGTAATAAGGAAAGGTATGTTTACTATGGAAGTAAATGTGCGGAGTTACTTGATAAGTATTTAGAGTTAGATCATAGAGAAAGTCCTTATTTACTGATTGGTAAAAAAAGTGATAGATTAAATGAAAG
>CALVII010000016.1 GCA_944329465.1 uncultured Bacilli bacterium
CAGACCATTAATTATTGTTTTTATCTTCATTAGTTATAGGATTTTCTTCATCATTATTTTCTTCAGTATTTGAAGGAGTTTCGGTAATTTCTTTTTTAGAAACCGTTATAACAATGGTTTCACTTTTTTCTATTTTTTTACCAGCTTTAATACTTTGTTTTAATACTATGTTATCTTCTTTTTCGGTTTCATATTCTATTTTAAATTTGACGTTATTTTTATTTAATATATTTATGGCATCTTCTAATTTTAATCCTGTAACATCAGGAACAGTTATTTTAATATCTAACTTTCCAATGGTTAATTTAACGATTGTATTTTCCATGACTTTAGAACCAGCTTTTTTATTTTGTTTAATAACGATTCCGACTTTATCTTCGTCTTCAACTATTTCTTCAGACATTTGAACCTGCAGTTTATTATCTTCTAAAGTGGTTTTAGCATCTTCATATGTATAGCCTAAAACATCAGGCACTTCGATATTACTGTTTTGATAGATATAATATCCTAAAAAAGCAGCTACAGCTAAAGCACATATACTAAGTAATATAAAGAAAAACATCATGAAACTTTGAAAGAAACTCATTTTACCTTTTTGCTTTTCATTATTATCCTTATATTTTATTTTGGTTTTTACTTTAGATTTATTTTTCACTTTATTTCTACCTTTTTTATTTTTTACTTTTACATTATTTTGATTATAATCTTCTGGGGTTTCATCTAATGGAAAACCACATCTTTTACAGAAAAAGGAATCTTCGTCATTTTCTATTCCACATTTTGGACACTTAATCATAAATATCACCTCAGTTATATTATAACCCTTTTATAATTTTTTACAAATTTAGAAAAAATGTTATAATCTATTTAGAAAAGAGGTTTATCATGGGAATTTTAGAAAATGAGAAAAAAACTAATGAACTATTAAATTATTATGGATTATCTAAGGAACAGCAAAGAGAATTTTGGAATATTATTAGACATATATTTAATCACGAAGAATTTCAAAGAAGGATGAGTAAGGAGTTTCCACACCATGGTGAAATTACTTTAGGTGAACATATTTTGTCAGATGCAGCTATGACTTATAAGCTGACAGAAAGTTCTAGATTTAAAAGAGCTGATTTTGACAGAAAAACAGCGGTTATAATTGCGATGTTTCACGATTTATATACTTTAAATTGGCAAAATAATCCCGATAATTTTGTAGATAACAGTTATAATAAACATGCTTTTAGACATCCTATTGAAGCGATTATTAATGCGGTGAATTTTTATCCGGAGTATTTTGAAGATGATAAGGCTTATAAAATAATCGATGGAGTCATTCACCATATGT
Organism: uncultured Bacilli bacterium; assembly: GCA_944329465.1. Taxonomy (GTDB): domain Bacteria; phylum Bacillota_I; class Bacilli_A; order RF39; family UBA660; genus Coprosoma. The sequence continues at coordinate 1,340 of CALVII010000016.1, forward strand.
TTCCGGTTCCGGTTAAAAGGTTTGATGGAAGTCCAATGGAACTTAAAAATGAAGAGGCTTTTGAAAAAATACCCGATAGCATTAAAAATTTAATTGTTTTTTCTAGCAATCGCGGATTTAAATATAAACATTTTTCGATATGCCAATCGGCTTTTTTAGAAGGCAGGATTATGAGTAGGTCTGACAAGATTGTATCAGTTAGAAATTATATGAACGATATTAAACAAAATGGTTTTTTAAGTATATCAGCATTATTTACTGGGGTTAATAAAAATTTAGATAATTATGAGGAGACTAAGGATTTAAAAAAAGAAGATAGTCTTCTTTTATTTACACCAATATTTAGCTGTTCTAACCATTTGATTACTATAACTCATTTCATTATCATACCAAGCAACTACTTTAACTAAATCACCTTGGTCTGTTTCTAAAACATCTGTAAGAAGACCATCAACTACGGCACCATGTGTTTCTCCTATAACGTCACTCGATACTATTGGATCTAAGGTATATCCTAAAGTTTCATTTTGGTTTTGCTTGAATAGTTCATTTATTTCTTCTTTGGTTACTTTTTGATTTAACTCTAGCGTTAAATCGACAACTGAACCTGTGGTTACTGGAACTCTAAGAGCACTTCCATCTAATTTTCCATTTAAAGATGGAATGACTAGACCTAGTGCACTAGCTGCACCAGTTGAGGTTGGAATAATATTGGCCGCAGCTGCTCTTCCTCTTCTTGATTTAGCTCCTTTTTTGTGAGGAACATCTAAAACGGTTTGATCATTGGTATAAGCATGAACTGTAGTCATATATCCTTTTTTAATACCATATGCATTATTTATTATATTGGCAACTGGAGCAAGACAATTGGTGGTGCATGAGGCCGCACTTATAATTTGTTCACTACCATCTAATGTGTTTTCATTTACACCATAAACGATAGTTTTTAAATCACCTTTTGCTGGAGCTGAAATGATTACTTTTTTAGCTCCGGCATTTATATGAGCCATGGCTTTATCTTTACTTGTAAATTTACCAGTACATTCAAAAACGATATCGATATCTTCCCAAGGTAAATTGTTAGGATCCATTTCTTTATATATTTTGATTTTTCTTCCTTTAACGATAATTCCATCTTCGTCATAGGTTATTTCATTTGGAAGATATCTTCTATGAGAGGTATCGTATTTTAGTAAGTAAGCTAAATCTTCTGGGTTTGTTAGATCATTTATGGCTACTACTTCCATATCTGAATCTTCTTCCATAATTCTAAATACTAAACGACCAATACGGCCAAATCCGTTAATTGCAACTTTTATCATTTTATCAAATCCTTTCATTCTTCATAGACACTTCCACCAATAAATTCTCTTAAAATTGAATCTTTAGGAACAACTTCACTAGTCATTGGAAGAAAGCATCTAAGCAAATTAATTAACCTTATAGCTTCTGGATACTCTGAGCTAGTACTTTCTATACCATATAATAGTGGTTCGGCATATATCCTTAAAACCGATAGTTCATAACCTAATGAGGAGTTTATCATGGCATCGGCATCGTCTTGGTACGGATAGATACTAAGTCTTGCTTCTTTGTCGACATTTGGCCACATTTTTAAGGTTGTCTCAGCATTTGTTCCTCTAAATAAATTATCTCTTACTATTCTTCTGATTTTTCTAACATCAGTGGTATGAACTCTATTATGATTATCTAATTTTAAATGAATTAGTGGGCTCATAAATATTTTGAATTTATTTTCTCTTGGAATGTTTTTAGTTAACTTTTCATTTAAAGTATGAATACCTTCGATAATTAATATTTCGTCTTTTTCTAATTTTAAATAATTATCATTATATTCTTTTTTTCCAGTAATAAAATCAAAAGTTGGCATTAAAACTTTATGTCCTGATAACAACTTATTTAAATGATTATTAAATAAGGTTATATCTATAGATTCTATGCTTGAAAAATCTAAATTACCTTTCTCATCTCTTGGAGCAATATCACGATTGACAAAATAATCGTCTAAAGATATTTTATGACATTTTAAACCTTTAACTTTTAAATACAAAGATAGTTTTTTGGCGGTGGTTGTTTTACCACTAGAAGAAGGACCTGCTAATAAGATTATTTTTATTTGATCTTTCTTTTTATATATTGTTTCAGCAATTAAAGATAACTGGTCTTCATAGTGAGTTTCAAAAAGTCTAAGCATGTCAACGTATTTACCTTCGGTGCAGATTTTATTTAAATCAGGAACTGTACTTATGCCTATTGAACGTCCCCAATTTTGAAAACTTTTATATGTATCAAAGGTTAATTTATGATGAATGTATTTTTCTACTTTATTTGGATCTTGAACACTTGGATAAGTTAAAATAAAACTATTTTCTTTTAAATATATTAAACCGAATTTATCTAAAATACCAGTATTATAAACTAAAGGCCCAAAGAAATAATCATATATACCATCTAATGAATATAAAGTAACTGTTTTATTGGTTGTATATCTTAGACTTTCTACTTTATCCATTTGATGATGTTTTTTAAAATACTTTATAGCATCAAATCGATCGACAAGCATTTCTTTAAAGGTAAATTTTTGTTTAACCATTTCACGCATTTTATTTTCTATTTTTTCTGCTGTAACTTTGGTTATTCTCTGACCTATTATTTCACAGCAAATACCATTTTCTAAAGAGTAGTTTATCAAAATATCGGTTTCGTCGCCTAATATTTTTTTGGTTGCAACAGTAACTAAAAACTCTAGACTTCTAGAATATATACGGTTTCCTATGGGAGAACTTAGGTCATAAAATTCTACTTTTTCATTTGAGGTTATTTTGGCATTTAGACCAACTAAAAATTCGCCTAATCTAGCTCCAACAATTGGATATTTAAAATCATTAATAACTTTTTTTGACACTTCATATAATGCGGTATCTTCTGGTATTTCTTCTAAGTAGGTGTTTTTATATTTTAATTTAAGATTATGCATGATGAACCTCCTTATTTTCTATATTTTAGCTTAACACAAATAGATTATTTTGTCATGTTTTTTTATGAATAATATTTATCCTTTACACCTATTATAAATATGGGAGGGATTTATTGTGTTAATACCAAGTGTAGTTGAAAAAAATAGCGATGGTGAGAGGGTTTATGATATATATTCGAGGTTACTTAAAGATAGAATTATTATTTTAAGTGGAGAGATTGACGATAATTTAGCTAATTCTATTGTGGCACAGCTTCTTTATTTAGATTCAGTTAATCATGATACAATTGATTTATATATCAATTCACCCGGAGGAAGTATTACAGCAGGAATGGCTATTTACGATACAATGAATTTTATTAAAAGTAAGGTGTCAACTATTTGTGTTGGCATGGCAGCAAGTATGGCAGCGTTTTTACTTTCTTCGGGAAATAAAAATATGCGGTTTATTTTACCTAATAGTGAGGTTATGATTCACCAGCCTTTGGGTGGAGCTCAAGGTCAAGCAACGGAGATTAAAATTGCGGCGGAAAGAATTTTAAAATTAAAAGAAAAATTAAATGACATTTTAAGCAAAAATACAGGTCAACCTTTAGAAAAAATTCAAAATGATACTGAAAGGGATTATTTTTTGAGTGCGAACGAGGCTTTAAAATATGGTTTAGTAGATAAAATTTTATGAAAAAAAGCTTCTTGATTTGAAGCTTTTATGCATTTTGAACATAATCTAAAGTTACAGTAAGTGTACTTGTTGTAAGTTCGGGCTGTGAAGTTATATCTGGATTATATGACACTTTAACGTTAAATGTTGTGGTTGAGTGTTCACCCAAGATATCGTCTTCACTAATTTCGGTTACTTCAAATAAAATTGCAGGATTGTTTTGATCATTTATGGTTAGTTTATCTAATCTAGCTGGAATACTTCCGTCATTAGCAACAGTTACTTCATAAGTTATACTATCACCGGGAGAAACTAAATTGGTCTTAAATGTTGCGGTGGTGTTATTTTCAACAGTTGGTTCTTCTGGAGAAGTCGCTTTACCGTTTACTAATACAGATTGAATATCTGTAATTTTAATATCCCAAGTACTAGATATGGTTGAAGAACCTGTAATAGTTAAATCAGTTGCGAAGGCGGCATAACCGACAATCATAAATAATACAATTAAACATAATCCTGTTATCATCCATCCTTTTTGTTTTCCAGTCATTTTTCTCATATATTATCTCCTACCTTTATTATAATTATAAAGGTTTAGAAAAACAAAGTCAATTAAATTTTACGCATTATTTTACCTCGGGGAAATAATATACATAAAAATATTTGTAAAATCAAAAAGATAAATTACATTTTAACTTTTTTTGGTCCTTAATTTATTAAATTGCGTAGTTTTAAAAAATGAAAAAAGACAGTAATAAGCAACTGCCCTTTATACTATAGGTTAATTATTTACTATAATTTGAACCTGAAATTTGTTGTTGACCCATTTGTACAAGTCTTTTAGTAATTTCTCCACCTACTGAACCATTAGCTCTACTAGTAGCATCTGGTCCCATTTTAACGCCTAATTCATTAGCAATTTCATATTTCATTTGTTCAATTGCTTGTTTAGCGCCAGGAACTACTAAACGATTACTATTATTAGTCATACATTTTCACCTCCTGTACATTTATATATTGTGTACATTTGGAAATTTAATGCATTTTTTTTATTGGTAATTTTTGTTAAAGGATATCTTCAAATTCTTCTTTAAAGTTAGTTATTGTTTCGATATTATTTATTGCTTCTTCGATCAAAGCTTGATAATCAAAATTGTTTTCATATTCTATACATTTTTCTAATACTGGTTTTATAACTGGATGCTTGGGAACAAATATTGTGCAGCAATCTTCATATGGCAAAATACTTGTTTCATATGTGTTTATTTTTTTAGCAATTTCAATTATTTCTAATTTATCAAGGCAAGCAACAGGCCTTATTACTGGCATATTAGTTACATTATTTATACATACCATACTATCTAATGTTTGTGAAGCGACTTGCCCAATACTTTCACCATTAATTAGTATTTTAGCACCAATTTTTTCCGCATAAAGTGCGGCTACTTTATACATCATTCTTCGCATAATGGTTATCATATAAATGTCGGGGCAATTTTTGTAAATGGCTTCTTGGATTTTGGTAAAAGGAACAATATGAACTTTGACTCTACCCGAATATTCATTTATGATACCAGCAAGTTTTAAGACTTTGTTTTTTGCCTCGATACTTGTATGAGGTGGTGATTCAAAGTATAGGCATTCAACGTTAACTCCCCTTTTTAAAGTTAAGTATCCAGCAACTGGGCTATCAATTCCGCCCGATAACATTAATAGGCCTTTACCTTGAACACCTACGGGATATCCACCTGGTCCTTTTACTTGATCAGTGTAGACAAATGTACCTTCAGTTCTTATTTCAACCGTTAAAGTAATATCTGGGTTATGAACATCGACTTTAAAATTTGAATTTTTTAAAATTAATCCACCTAACTTTTTACTATAATCCATCGAATGAATAGGAAAACTTTTGTCAGCACGTTTAGTTACTACTTTGAAAGTTCTTTTACTTTTATCCATTATTTCTAATGATTTTTGTAAAACATCTTCGGTATTATTATTTACCTTATAGGCTATTACTATACTCAATATTCCAAATACTTTTTGAAGCTTGGCAACTATTTTAGAAGAATCATTACATCTGATAAACATTCTAACACTATCTTTAGTTATTTCAACATCTTCATCTTTTAACATTCTTTCAACATTTTGGGTTAGAACATTTATGAAAATTTTCCGATTTGCTTTTTTTGTTGTTAACTCTCCATATTTGATCATGATTAACTCTTTCATACATACACCTCACGCTTTTCTAATTATACTATTATTTTGGTTTTTTTCAAAGGAAAAAGGAAGTTTTGCTTCCTTTTTCCTTTTATTCACTCATTCTTTCTTTTCCACCATATAATTTTAAAAGTTTATCATATATTCCTGGTTCGATTTTATTTAATGAATTGATGGTTAGTTCTAAAGATTTTTTGTATTCACCTTTAATAAATAACATTTCAGAGTATGTCATGTTTCTATCTAAGTCTTTTTCACTTGAGCGATACCGATTACCATACACTATAGCCATTTCAGCAAACATAGCGTTTTTCATCATCTCTTTAGTTTTACCATATAATTTTAAAGCTAAATCGCGAGCAGTGTCGACTCTAGTGTTTAAAGTTTCAATGGTGATAGGTTTTTTATCTAGTTCTTTAACTATCTCTTTCATGGCATCTTTAGCTTCTTTTAGTTCGACATAATATTTATTTGGTATGACTGGTAAATTAAATGATCTGATTTGTTTCATTGAATTTTTAAGTAATTCTTCAACTTCTTGAAGTTGTTGGCGAGCACGCATTTCGTCGTCATGCATACTTCCAATAATACTTAAGGTATTATCTAGTTTGTTTTCTAATTCTGATAATCTGATAACTAATGTTTCAATTTCTTCGGTTAATTTTGAATAGGCAAAGCTATGATTACTTGTATGACTTATTAAAGTACTATAATCTTCATTTAATTTATCTAGATCATTCTTTATTTCATATAATGATTCAATATCGTTTTCAGATAAGCTGTATAGTTTTTTTAAATCGTCCATTTGTTCAAACATATCTTTTACTAAAGCGTTTATTTTCTTTAATTTGGTTTGTAATGTTTTATTGGCTTCGTCATAATCTGATTTGATAACTTTTTCTTTTTCAAAATCAGTAAATAGATTTTCAAAATATTCAGTTAAGACTTTTAGATCAAATAAGCTATCTTCTAAATTTAAAACTTTAGCCCTATCTAGTATATCGGCTATTTTTTTATTAGCTTCTTCAATATTATATTCGACATTTAAATAATCTAGTGGATATCCAGCAGCAACCATCTTATTATAAATATCTTTAATTTCTTCTATTTTTTTAGGTAATATACCTTCGGCAATTAAAACTACTGAAGGAAGTTCTTCTATAACTACTTCCATGTGATTTAATAGTTCGTTAATGACTTTTAATATTTCAGGAACTTCTGTATATTCATTATTTTCCATTAGTGTTTCGAAGTCTTCAAATCTTTTAGAAATAGTTTCAAATTGAAGTGATACTACTTTAGCAAATTCACCAAATTCATTTCTTGTTTCTTCAAATTTTTCAAATAATTCACGGTATTTAGATTTTAATTTGGTAATGCTGGCACGATTTCTTTCTTCACTGTTGGTAATATCTTTAATTTCATTTAAAAGAAAGGCAGAAGTAGCTCTTACTTTATATATTTCCATTTCAAGTTTGGCAATTTTATACATGGTACTTTTATAATCAGTTTGAGATAATGAATATTCAGCTTCGATTAACATATCGGTTATTTTAGGAATTTGTATTTCCTTGATATCGTTTAATCTTTCTTTCCAGTTTTTGTATAGAACTTCTAATTTTTCGTTGTTAACATAACCTTCTACTTTAGCAAGTTCTGGACCTACTGGTGATGTGTCAAGTCTATTTTTTTGATAATCTAATGATTCAATTATCTTTTTATATTTTTTCTTTTTACGTCCTTTTAACACTCCTAGGACAATGAGTACAAAGACTAAGGTTGTGCCTAGTGCGGCAGCAATTATTACAATTATGTTATCCATGCATATCACCCTAGTATAATTTTACCATACTTTTGCAAAATTTTGTCAAAAAATGTCTAGTTTTTGTGAAATAGATATATTTTAAAACGTACGATCGATAGTATTAGTTTCAGGATATTTATCTTTTATGACTATATATTGTTTTGAATCTATACTTATTTCTATTTCAACTTCATTATTTGTGAGGGCGAATATTATTTTTTTGGTTCTATGCCTACCAATTATATTATGCTCCCACTCCATATGAAAACTTCGATGCATATTAATAAGAAATAAAGTTTTACGCTTATTTTTAATAGAAGTGGCGTGGTATTTTAAAAACTGCCGAACAGCAGTTTTATTCATTAATTTCAATTTTATCTAATAATGTTTGAGCAATTTTTTTAGATGTTTCATCTCCGTTTGCTTTAATGTCTTCTAAAAATTGATGAGTGTTTTTACTTTGAGGAAGCATGTAACCGGCTTCTCTTATAATATCTTCCACCATAACTTTATTAGAGTGAATTAAACTTTTTAAAAGTCTTGAGTCTTCTTTATTTTCTTTAAGAAGACTTTTTAATATTTTATTTTGCTCAATTTTACTATTAACTATTTTGAATAGTTCGGAGATAACAACTTGGTTTTTAGGTTGTTGTTTAGGCATTTTATTTGGAACCATGGTAATAGCACGTGCTGGACAAGCTTTGGCACATGCCCCGCAGCCAATACATTTTTCAAAATCAATTTGCCCTGTCTCGTTATCAGTCGCACCTGTTGGACAAACAAATAAACATAGACAATCTTTAGAACATATTTTTAAATTACGATATGCATGACTTTTTCCCATACTACTTTACCTCCAATATTTTAAAACTTGGTACTTTACAGATTGGACATACTGCTGGTGGAACATCTCCAATATAGATAAATCCACATATATCACAAACCCATATTTTAGTGTTTTTAATATAATCTAGACCTTTTTCTTTATAATTGTTTATGATTACGTTCATCATGTTAGTGGCTTTAGAACTCCAAGTTAGAACTCTTTTAGCTCCTCTATCTTGATATTTATCTACAATCTCAAAGGCTTTTTCATATTCTTTAGTGTCTTCACTTACTTTATCTTTTACATTGTCTAGGTTTCCAGATTCTTCTTTTTCTTTACTAATATAATGATTATAAAGTTCTGTAAATAGATTTTCTTCTTCTTTTAAATATTCTTTTTCACAAGCTTTAGCTAAATTAGAACAAATATAAGCAATTTCTGAGTTAGACATTTCTTTTAAATCTTCAGCTTCTTCTATTTCTTCTTTAATTTCTTCTTTATGTTCTTCTTTAATTTCTTTAAAAGCACTTTTAGGAGCACCACAAATTGGACAAGTCCAATCGTCACTTAGATCTTCAAATTTTACACTTTCTTTGGCATCGTCATAAATATAGCCACATATTGTACATTCATATTTTTTCATTTTTACCTCTCCATTCTACTTCTAATTTAAATATTTTGAGCTTCTATTTTATAGTTATATGTGTGATATATATCATTTTTTTTGACCTCAATTTTGGGAATAAATTTTATATTTTTTTTATAGGTTTTACCTTTCACATCATTATATTGTAAGGTTCCTTTAAAGTTAATGTTTCGAAAGTCTTTTTCTAAATCATAATTATAGTAAGAAGATAAATAAAAGATAATTTCTAAGTATATTTCATATTCTATTGGAAATAGAATGACAGATTTTGAACTGGAGTTTTTTTCGGACATAATATAATCAAAATGATATAGGTAGTGGTAGTTAGTGATACTTAAAGAACCGAAAGTAGATGCGAATTCATATAACATTTCAGAGTTATTATAACGTATTTGAGTGACACCGTCAGTATCGATCTTATTTATAATATCAATTAAAGCATTAGTGTTGTTTTTATCCCAAGTATATGAAATATTTTTAGCTGGACCATCACCGATGTTGATTAATTTGATTTTTATGTCGTTATTTTTGGGTATTTGATAGTATAATTTAGCATCATGAAGTTGAAACCGACGACTATTTTGGATCGATGATAAAATAAGATTCGGAAATGTCGAATATAAATTTTGATTATTAGAAATATTTAAGGCGGTAGCTGAAATAATTACTCCAACTATACTAATTAAGGTGGTAAAAAGATATTTTAAATTATTCTTTAAATTCGAATTCATAATCCATTATTTTAATAATATCACCGTCTTTAGCTCCTAGTTCTCTCAACTCATCGTCAATACCCATTTTTCTTAATTTGTTTGAAAATCTAAGTATAGCTTCATCGGTATCTAATCTACTCATGATTAAAAGCTTTTCAACTGCTTTACCACTTATTATCCAAGTATTATTGTCTTTAGTAATTTTATATGGTTTTTCTTCTTTGAATTTGTATATTACATGACTTTCAAATTTTTCTTCTTTATACAAATTTTCTTTAGGTAGTTTATCTAACATATCAGCTAGTTTTAAGATAATTTTATCAATACCTTCACCTTTTATGGCAGACATTTCATATATTTCTTTATCCACTTTTTCTTTAAATTTTTTTAGATTTTCTTTTGATGATTGCATATCCATTTTATTGGCAATAACTATTTGCGGTTTTTCTATTAATGATTTATCAAAGTTTTCGAGTTCTTTATTTATAGTAATATAATCTTGATATGGATCATTAGTATAGCCACTCATATCAATAATATGAGCAATTACCCTAGTTCTTTCGATGTGTTTTAAAAATTTGTCACCTAGACCATGACCTAAAGAGGCACCTTCAATTAGTCCTGGAAGATCAGCTACTACAAAACTACGACTATCTGGGGTTTTAACTACACCTAAATTTGGTTTTAAGGTAGTAAAAGGATAATCAGCTATTTTAGGTTTAGAAGCTGATATTTTAGATATAAATGTCGATTTTCCAACACTTGGCATACCTACTAATCCTACATCAGCCATTAGCTTTAGTTCAATTTTTATTTTGACTTTTTCACCTGGTTCTCCATTTTCAGCAAAGTGTGGAGCTGGATCTTTTTGAGTGGCAAAGGCCATATTACCACGTCCTCCTCTACCACCTTTAGCTATAATTTGAGTTTGACCATTTTGGGTTAAGTCTGCAATGATTAAACCTGTATCATAATCCGTTACAACGGTTCCTGGTGGTACGGGGATAACAATATCTTGGGCATTTTTTCCATGCATACCTTTACCCATACCATTTTCTCCTTTATCTCCTTTGATTATTTTTTTATACTTAAAATCTACTAGAGTGTTTAATCCAGGATCAACCTTGAAAATAATGTCAGAACCTTTACCACCATTACCCCCGAATGGACCACCCATGGCAACATATTTTTCTCTTCTAAAGGCGAGACATCCGTCGCCTCCACTTCCAGCTATTAATTCTATGGTTGCTTCATCGATAAACATTTTATCACCTGCCTTTAAAACTATTATACCGTATTTTGTAGCAAGAAAAAAGGATTAATTTAATAATCCCATCTGACGGTGGCATCTTTGGCTCCCCAAGCTGTTCCAACCGCATTATTGACTTCTTCTTGAGAGCCTGTTCCAACAATTTCATTACTGGTTGCTTTAATATAGAAAACCATTTCGTCATTTCCAGTAAATGCATTGACGTATATTTCTTTGATGTTTGATTTTATGGTTATATTGACTAATTTTTGATTACTAAAGGCATTAGCTCCAATAGCGTCAACTTTTTGTCCATTTAAATATTCTGGAATAAAAACAGTTTTATCACAGTTATCACCATATTTAGCGATGGTTAAGTTTCCCCTGGAATTAACTGTAGTTTGAAAGCATGATGGATCGGTTGTTAATACTTGGGCATCGTCTATCGCACTTTCTTTTATTTTATCATTAGCTAATTTTCTATTGCCTAAAATAGATATAGTTCCTAAAACTAAAACTAAAAATAAAGATAAAATACCATATAATAAAGCTGAGGTAATAAATCCTTTTTGATTCATTTCGCCATCCCCTATTCTGTTTAAATTATACCTTATTTATACTTTTTATACAAGAGGTGGGTTTATATCATACGCCTTTAATTTTATTTTGAATAAATTATTATAGGTGATATTATGCGTAATTTTTGGTGTGGAAGAGGCAAATGGTCACTTATATGTCTCATTTGTATGATTATACTTTTTTATCAGATTTTAATTACTATATTTGTAGTTACAAGGTTTAACGTTTTTTTACTGCTTGTCTTTATGATTTTACTTTTTTTAAGTATTTTTAGACTTTTTTGGTAATATAAGCATATTTGTCTTATACATCTTATCGATCATTTTACTGATGTTTTGACAATTTTGATATTCACTATTTTCAAAATTAATTAAACCTGGCTGTAAAATTAATATATATAACAGTTCTTTTTCATCATCTGTTAGATTATAAATTTTTTCATATTCATTTAATACGGTTTCAAAATCAAAATCTAAGGCGTGATTTTGATATAGTTTATAAATGTCGAATACGGGATTACCAACTTTAGCTTTATCCCAACTTATCAAATAAGGTATGTCTGATTCTAGAAAATGATCTAATTTTAAATTACCATGAAGTACTACTCTACGTTCTTTTCTTTTTTCTTTTATATGGGTGTGCCATTTATCTAAGCGGGTTTTATTTTCGGATATTGCATCATATATTTTAGTTATATTTCTGGCAAGTAAGAATTCTGATGGACTCATATACACTTTTGTTTCAATTAAGGTTATTAAATCTGTATAGTATATATATAAATAGTTTAAATTATTATCTAAATCTTCATATATTTTTTCATAATAATCTAAGTCTATTTCTTTATAATGTGTGGTTTTACTATGAAGTAAGGCGGTTAATTTAATCAAATCTAATATTTTTTGTTCTTTGGGAATATCTAAATCTTCGATGTAATTGGTTAATTGATATGCTTCGTTTTCATTATTTAAAAAAGAGGGCATATAATCAAAGCTACGCGATTTTAAATAGTTTAAAATTTGCGGATTTAATCTTCCCTCTTTATAAATATATTTACCATTATTGGTATCAATTATGGTGATTTTTCCTTTTTTTCTATATCCTCTTGCTGTTAAACCTTTATTTTTTAGTATTTGATTAATCTTCATGGGCTGGAATGATTAATTTATCACCGATTTTTAAATCTGTTAAATCGTTATAAGATTCTAAATCTTCTTTAGTTATGCCGTATTCATTTATGATGGATTCAGTAGTATCATTTTCAGTTACGATATGAACTTTATAGACGACATACCTTTCATTTTCTTCTAAGTCTTCAAATATTGATAGACTTTTTTCTTCTCTTTTGGTATCTATGGGTTCTTCTTTGGGTTCCTCTATAACTTCTGGTTTTTCTTCAGTCATATTTCTTTCCTCCTTTCCTTCTAAATTATCTAACGAAACTTCAATATTAACTTCTAATATTTCATTATCTATAACTTCATAATAAAAATCGCTGATATCGACATCAATATTATTTGTGTCATATTTTTTATCTATGCTGATATCAAATGGTAATTTATACTCGAAAGAATCGACGTTTAAGCTAGTATCGGTTAGTTTATAGGTTCCACTTACGATAAATTCTCCTGACACTAGGTTTTCTTCTTTGAGCTTTAAGGTGTGCTCAAGCGAAATACTACTGATTTCAGCAATATTAGTATTAAAATCAATATCTTTTTTAAAAGGTACTATTTTTTTCACGTTATCTCCTCCTCTAAAGAAATATATGCTTTTATTTAATATTTAGAATAAGTTTTCGTATAGAGTGCTGGCATGATCAAAATTTGCTTTATTCCAAATGTTTTCAATATAATCACTACGGTTATTTTTATATTTTAAATAATAAGCATGTTCCCAAAGGTCAATGGTAAATAATGGAATCAAATCATATGAGAGTGGTGTTTCTTGATTTGCAAGATTAATTATAGTTAGATTACCGTTTTCGTCTGTTACTAAAAAAGTATATCCAGAACCCACTAAATTTTTGGATTTGCTTATGAAAACCTTTTTAAAATTTTCAAAATTTCCATAATCATTATTTATTTTGTTTAAAAGTTTACCTTTTGGTAATGATTTGTTTCTATTTAAACTTTGAAAATATAAATCATGGTTTAAAACACCACCAGCATTATATAAAATCTGGCCTCTATCTTTTAAAGGAAACTGTTCTATTTTTTTGGGTATTTCTTCTAAAGGTATATTTGAACTGGTAAGTTTATTTAAATTTTCAGCATATGTTTTATGATGCTTATTATAGTGAGTATATACTGTTTCTTCATCGATTATAGGTTCTAGATCGTTATAAGCATATGGCAGTTTTATAGTATTATACATTTTATCCTCCTTTTTTTAATTTTATTAATTTTAATATTAAAAAAGAAGTGCAACTTTACACTTCTTTCAGGGGGGCGATTTAGAATTATAAGAATATTTAGCATTTTGCTACATTTTTTACAAATTGTTTTATGTCTTATAAAAGTTCTATTTTACTTATAAATATCGAATTAATCAGACCATAAATGAGACCAAGATATTTTATTACCACTTTATTGTATTTGTTATAAGTAACATTCTAGGAACCATATTTTAAGTCCTAAATACTTGACTTTTAGCAATAAATAAGTGATTAATACTATACCTTTTGAAAGGAGGCATTAGTGTGATTGCTAAAGAAATATTAGAAATAATATCTAAACCGTGGTGTTCTAATCAAGATATTATGAAGATAGCTAATGTATCAGCTACTACTGCTAGTAAAATCAAACAAGAAATTGAAAAAGAATTCAGAAAAAAAGAACCAAATAAATATATGCCAGCATACTGTATTCCTACGAAAGAAGTTATTAAATATTTTGATTTAGATATAGAGTTTTTAAAATCAATAGCATATTTTGATAAGGAGATTAACGATGGATTACCTAAATAGATGCCTTTTACTTGGAAGATATAGATCAACAACAATTATTGATGATAATGTTTCTTGTTTAGTTATTGTTATAAATGATGAAGATGGAGATTTAACTATTCCAATTATTACTAGCACAGATGTTGCGAAAAAAATAATAAACAATTGCGAAGATGATTCTTTAATTGGTATCAAGGGCAAAATAGATGCTGATGAAAATGGTTTAATAATTAGAGCAGAAAAAATATCATTTTTAAGTCATAAAGAAAGAGCCGATTGATTTCGACTCTTATTTATTTAATGAATTTATCTATATCTTCTAATACATAAGCATTTATATTAACTTTCATGGCTTTATCACTTATCAAAGGTTCATTAACAATAAAGCAATAATCAATTCTCCATTTTTTCTTTTCTAAGCCATAATGTTGAATAATATCCATAATATGATCTTTGCACCACTCTACTCTTTTCATATGCTTATTATAAAAGCTTTTTTCATTATCAGGATCAAACAAATCATGGTATTCATTATACATTTCATACATATTTCTTGATAATTCAAAATTTTTAACTTCACACACAATAATTCTTTTAAACTTTTTAGAGATAAAAAGTACATCAATATCTCCTAATGTATTCTTATCTGAATTATTAATTTTTATACCATTAATTTTACTAACTTTTTTATCTACAATGGAATTTGGAAATGTACACAAATAATTATATACTTTTTCGTTAAAGTCTTCTCCACTTTGTTTATTTATAATACCAAGGTAAGTTTTCATTTTTTTGCTTCTTGCCTTAAATGTAGCATTATTAATTATTTCGAACAAAAAGTATATCGCATTTAAAAGAGACCTATAACCATAAATAATTTCGTCTTTATAAATAATAAGTGGTTTTCTATTTAATGAAAGTTCCCTATTGTTTCTCCATGGAAATACATCTACATTTCGATATGGTGGAGGCGGATTTAAATAATCTTCTCTTTCAACTTGAGATAAGTATAAAATAATTTTATTTAAAGTATCATCACTAACTTTATTATTTATGTGATCTTTTAGTTCTTTTATAGTCGTTGAATACAATGTGTTAAAGTCACCATTTTTATCCTCAGCTATTTCCAACAATGATACAGTTACTTCAGTAAAATCTTTAAATGTAAATCCAAATTCATCTTCAAATGCTTCTTCAAATCCAGGAATATCTTTTTTCTCAGTTTCATATTGCGATATCATTTTTCGTTTATCTTTTGCTCTGGATCCCATCCTACCCATCTTTGCATTTTTCAAAAAATGGTTTACTCTTATCAAGAAATCTTTATTGTACCCTAATCGATGGGAATTTAGTAAGGTTAATGTATTATCGGCCATTTTATAGTTGTAAATATCACATGTATATGCATAATCAATTATTTTGGAAGCTTCTGTTAAAATATATTCAATTTCATATAGCGAAATATCATCGGTTCCATCTATTTTAATTGATGCAACTAATTCTATGATAAATTTTAATGCGACTGAAGTTCGATTCAAATCATTTATCTTTTCATCTATCTCTTTTTTTCTATCAGGATAACATACTAAATCGCTAGCATAATTTGCTTGTCTTATTAATAATGATGATAAATTTTTTTCAAACTCTAGATATAAAAAATCTATTAACTGACGCTTATTATACTTTTTAATTTTCTTCAGAATATTATTATATAGATGTCCAACGATATCATTTAAAATTTTATAATCTTCTATTTCCCCATAAGGTATTTTTTTGTCATCTTTTAAATATAGTCCTACATCATCTATTATCAAATTTGAAATAGCATTGCTAACGCGTAAAACACATTCATCTTCAAAAGGAAGCATATACCCATCATCATTAGAATTCATAATAATTAGTTTCTTTTTATACTTATTACTAAAAATCTGATTAATCAACTCACTTGGATACTCAATTTGATAGATTTCACATATTCTCTTTACTATATTAGATATAAAATCTTTTTCTTTATCATTATCAGTGGATTCAAAATACCTTAAAGAGTTTTTTTCAAAAGTAATGTCTAATTGTCTACTATTAATATTGAATAATATTTTACCAACTTCGTTATCTTTATCATAATGTGTAATATACATTGATGGATCACAATGAATATTAATTTTAAACACTCCATTCAGATCTTTAAATAATGTTGAAAACTGATTTAACCAGTAGGAAATCATATCTATGATTAAATTATTTACATGATAAGAATTGTTATCCACATTTTCTTCACTCAAAATCCATATATTAAATTTATTAAATTCAAGCAAATTGTTTAATTGATGCATGTAAAATAATCCAGGAGCAAAACAAACTCCATCTTCTTTTTTCATCACTTCTAATAAAGATGTTCTACTAAAAAGAGCTAAGTGATAACCATTTTTTATATAAGATTTTAAAATATAATCACTACTATATTCACCAATAAAAAACAATGATGCTTCTTTTGAATCACATTCATCACCTAGATAGAATGATTTATCCCTCTCAGAAAAAAGAGCAACAAAATTTAGTTCAGTAAACAAATTCTTTTTATAATGTTTTAATCTATTTCTAGCAACAATATACTTGTATAAAAACATATTTTCTTCAGATTCATTAATACATATTGACGTTAATTCATATGGAGAAAGCATTAGTAAATTTTTATTAGAATTCAAATATATCGCACATATCGTATTTCTACCAATAGTTGTCGGAGTAATGATTGATACAATTTTGTCTTCTTTAAAACCATGTTTTAATAATTGCTTTTTGACATTTTTTATTCGATTACTAATATAATTATTATTTATTGAATATTTATATTCTTTGTTAGTTTCATAATCTTTTCCATCATCAAATAACACAATATTGTAAAAAGCTATATCATTGCCACACAAATATATAGATTCATAAACTATATTATTACTTTCAAGTTCCAATTCAAATTGTTTACTATCTAATAATTGAAAACCCATACGTGTAAAATCTCTATGCAAGTCATGTAAAAGTAAAAGATTATATTCTTTGAGAACATCAATTTTATAAGACATAAAAAACTTTATTATAATATCCATTAATAACATAATAATAACAGTGCAATCTACCAAAACAAATTTCTCACCATATCTAACAAATGGTTTACGATAAAACTTTTGATTATCGAAATCATCTATTTCATCAATACTTATTTCTCCAAATTCAATAACAAGTTGTTCATATTGTTCTCCAAATAATTCAAACATCTCTTCTTTACTAAAAGTCACTGTTTCTTTACTGGATTTAAGAACGTTAGCTGAAGGTATTTTGATATCAATATCTTTATTAAAAGATTTTAAATCATTAAGCTTAATATTTAATGAATTATAAACAAACTCGGATACATTTAGTAAACCCTTAACAATAGTATTAAATTTTCTATAATCTTCATTTGAAAAGTCCTCTTTATGGACACCTAATATTTTTAACATATGATCTAAATAATGTGGAGCTAACGTGCTAGCCCCCATAAACAAATGATAATTTCCATAATAAATGACAGGTAATGCAAAAGGAAATTCAGGAGGATCTATCATATATTTTCTATTAAGATTTGAAAATTCTTTAATAAAGTACTCAAGCTTATTACGACTCATGATATTTTCACTCTTAAAATCATCGTGCTTTAATGATAGAGCCGTACTTATAATTGCTTGAAAAATAACCGATTTGCTTTGATTTTCAGGAATTAAAATTAATCCAGATATTTGTGATAAAAAATCAATCATATTATAATTTTTTAATTCTTCCCTTAAACGTTTTATTGCTTCGGCATCCCCTTTATTTAATTTTTCCATATTATTATTAAAAACTAATTCTGGAATCATTATATTCCTCCTAGCTAAAAAAGAGCATATTCCATCTTAAAAATGGGTTCTATAATAAATAGTGTTGGTGAGTAAAAATCACTAATACTATTTTTTGTATAAAAAATGAGTCACAACCAG
>CALVII010000017.1 GCA_944329465.1 uncultured Bacilli bacterium
AAAAGCACTGAATAAGAGTAGTAGTAATTAAAAAGTTATTTAGAGAGAAAGTGGTTGGTGAAAACTTTTTAACTTTAATTATGAACTTGCTTATGAGCTTCTTATATGATAAGTATAAGACGGTTGTTCCGTTATCACATTAGAGATAATAAAGTATTATTAAATAAGGTGGTACCGCGTTCAAAACGCCCTTATAAATATAATACTTTTTTATGTAAAGGAGGAGAATATGGAATATTTAATCACATTTATTTTTTGTTTTACTATAGTTTATTTAATTTATAGTATAGTTGTAGTATACCGAAAAAAAGGCTTTGAAAAATTTAAAACCAGTAAACAATTACTTTTTTTTGAAACCGCTTATAAAATAGATTTCAAAAAGATAAATTTAAAAAAATTCGCTCAAAGTTTAGCTATCACTAATGCATTTATCATTGCTTTTACCTGTACTATAATTGAAATATTTGATAATTTAATATTAAAAATGTTAGTAGGGTTTGTCATATTAGTACCCCTTATGCTTTTAATGTATAAAATATTAGGTACAGTTTATAAAAAGAAAGAAGGAAAAAAGAATGTATGATTTTAAACAGATAGAAAAAAAATGGCAAAAATATTGGAATGATAATCAAACATTTGCTGCAAAAAATAATGATAAAAAAGAAAAATATTATTTACTAGTTGAATTTCCATATCCATCAGGTGCGGGATTACATGTTGGGCATGCAAGAAGTTATACAGCTTTAGATACAGTTGCTAGACAAAAAAGAATGGAAGGTTATAATGTATTATTCCCAATGGGCTGGGATGCTTTTGGTGCACCAGCTGAACAGTATGCTATAAAAAACCATATTCATCCTAAAGACGCTGTAAAAGCCAATATCAATACATTTAAATCTCAAATAGAGGAGTTAGGTATATCATTTGATTGGAATAGAGAATTCGCAACTACTGACCCTGAATATTATAAATGGACTCAGTGGCAATTCTTAAAATTTTATGAACATGGCATGGCGTATAAAACAAAGAAAAATATCAACTGGTGTCCAACTTGCAAAACTGGATTATCTAATGAAGATTCGGCTGGTGGTGTTTGCGAAAGATGTGGCTCAAAAGTTATTCAAAAAGAAAAAGAACAATGGATGCTTAGAATGAGTGACTATGCTGAAGATTTACTTGAAGGATTGAATGATACTAATTTTAGTAAAAGGGTAAAATTAGGACAAATAAACTGGATAGGTAAATCAGAAGGAGCCGAAATTGATTTTGAAATAGAAAATACTGATGAAAAATTAAAAGTATATACCACAAGACCTGATACAATTTATGGCGCAACCTTCATGGTTATTGCCCCAGAACATCCAGTAATCGAAAAATTAAAAGATAAAATAACTAATATGGATGAGATAAATAAATATAAAGAATATGCTAAAACAAAAACTGAATTTGAAAGAACTGAACTTGCTAAAGAAAAAACGGGAGTTAAAATAGAAGGCATAAATGCCATCAATCCATTTACTAATAAAGAAATTCAAATATGGACATCAGACTATGTTATGATGAGTTATGGTACAGGAGCCATTATGGCTGTTCCTGCCCACGATGATAGAGATTATGAATTTGCCAAAAAATTTAATATTGACATTATTCCTGTAATTGAAGGAGATACCCTTCCTTATATTGGCGAAGGAAAATATATTAATTCTGAATTATTAAATGGAATAACTAATAAAACAGAAGCAATTAATAAAATGATAGAAGAAATTACCAAAAGAAAAATTGGAAATAAAAAAACCAATTACCGCCTGCAAGATTGGATATTTTCAAGACAGAGATTTTGGGGAGAACCAATTCCACTAGTTTACTGTGAAAAATGTGGTTGGCAACCAGTTCCCGAAAAAGATTTACCAGTATTACTTCCAGATGTTGCTAATTATGAACCAACAGATGATGGCGAAAGCCCACTTGCTAATATAGAAAACTGGGTAAATACAACTTGTCCAAAATGTGGGGGAAAAGCCAAAAGAGAGACTGACACTATGCCTAACTGGGCTGGTTCTTCATGGTATTTCTTAAGATACATGGACCCACATAATGATAAAGAATTTGTCTCAAAAGAAGCCTTAAATTACTGGGGTAAAGTAGATTGGTATGATGGCGGTATGGAGCACACAGCTCGTCATTTACTATATGCTAGATTTTGGAATCAATTTTTATATAATATTGGACTTGTTCCAAATAAAGAACCAATTGATATTAGAACATCTCATGGAATGATTTTAGGGCCAGATGGCGAAAAAATGAGCAAATCAAAAGGTAACGTTATCAACCCTCATGATGTAGTAGAGGAGTATGGTGCCGATGCTTTAAGATTATATGAAATGTTCGTAGGGGACTATGAAAAAGATGCCGCTTGGAGTGTTAATAGCTTAAAAGGTTGTAAAAGATTCTTAGATAGAGTGTGGAATGATGGCGAAAAACTAAATGATAAAGAAGGATATACTAATGAATCATTAGTCCATAAAACTATTAAAAAAGTAACAAACGATATCAAAAGTATGAAATTTAATACAGCAATTTCAGCACTAATGATTTTACAAAATGATTATGATGATAAAGAAAGTATAACTAAAGACGATTTGCGAGTATTACTTCATTTATTAAATCCATTTGCCCCACATATAACAGAAGAAATAAACGAAAAATATAAATTAGGTAAACCATTATGTGAGTCAATATGGCCTAAATATGATGAGGCAAAAACAGTGGATAACACATATGAATTAGTATTCCAAGTAAATGGCAAAGTTAGAGGAAAAGAAACCGTAAATGTAAATACATCTCAAGAAGAAATGGAAACACTAGCCCGCCAAAATACTAATGTACAAAAATTTATTGAAGGAAAAACTATTATTAAAGTAATATCAATTCCAGGAAAACTAGTAAATATTGTTGTTAAATAGTTTGCCATTACGTTAAATCTATGTTAAAATGTATATAGATGGGAGAAATCTCATATAATAAAAAGGAACATTCAATAATTCCATGTTGGATGGTGCCAATAATTTTTGGTTACCACCTAATCACAGATGGTTAGGTGGTTTTCTTTTATATTAAAGTTATAAGTAATAACGATAATAGAAAGAAGATAATAATGACTAAGCTTAAGATTAAAAAATCTTTCTTGTTCATTATACCGCCTCCCTTCTAAATAGAAGCTTGGCAGCCACCCAACTACTGAATGTTCCTTAAAATAGGTATAACAAACCATGACACTAATTACAATAGAACTGCATTACTTTTTGTTAAAGAATAAATTTGCTATAAAAATAAATTTATGCTAAAATGTATATAGATGAGAGAAATCTCATATAATAAAAAGGAACATTCAATAATCCAATGTTGGATGGTGCCACAAAAAATTGTGTTCCACCTAATCACAGATGTGTTAGGTGGTTTTCTTTTATATTAAAGTTATAAGTAATAACGATAATAGAAAGAAGATAATAATGATTAAGCTTAAGATTAAAAAATCTTTCTTGTTCATTATACCGCCTCCCTTCTAAATAGAAGCTTGGCAGCCACCCAACTACTGAATGTTCCTTAAAATAAGTATAACAAACCATGACACTAATTACAACAAAAAACTTTACTTTTTGTTAAAAGCGTTTGACAAACATTTAAAAATTGTGTTATAGTCTTATTAATTGATGTGGACAAATAATCTAGTAGTTATTTAATTAGTAATTAGAAAGTTAGTGGAAGCTGAAAACTAACCAAGATTAAATAATGAATTACAATATTTATAGTCAAATCGGTTAATCACCGTTATCAGATAAAGTTGCATAGATACTATATGAAACAAGGTGGTACCGCGGGTTGAAACTCGTCCTTGTAATTATAGTATCTTTTTAATTAAAGGAGGAATTAAAAATGGAAATAGGAAAATACATTGACCACACAAATTTAAAAATGGATGCCAAAGAAGAAGACATTGTAAAATTATGTCATGAAGCCATAGAATATGATTTTGAAACAGTATGTGTACATCCATATTATGTCACGCTTGCTAAAGAATTACTTAAAGATACAAATATTGGAGTATGCACTGTAGTAGGCTTTCCTCTTGGAATGAATACCCCAAAAGTAAAATCATTTGAAGCAATCGATGCAGTAGAAAATGGTGCAGATGAAGTAGATATGGTCATTAATGTTGGAGCGTTAAAAGATAAAGATTATGATTATGTCAAAAAAGAAATTGAAGAAATTAGAGACCAAATCGACGGTAAAACATTAAAAGTAATTATTGAAACATCTTTACTTAGTGAAGAAGAAATTATAAAAATGACAGAAATTTGTAATGAAACATTTGTAAATTTTATCAAAACAAATACTGGTTTTGGTAAAAGAGGTGTTACATTAGAAGATGTTGAATTAATAAATAAACATAAAAATGAATTATTAGAAATAAAAGCTAGTGGTGGCATAAAAACATTTAAACAGATGAATGAGTTAATTAAAGCAGGAGCAACCAGAATCGGAACAAGTCATAGTGTGGAGATTGTAACCCATATGAATTGTAATTGTGAAGAAAAATGTGACCACTGTAAATGTGAGGAGGAAAAATAATGAAAATATACGATGAACTAAAATGGCGAGGCTTAATCAAAGACGAAGCTGGAGAAGATTTAGAAGAAAAATTAAATAATGGAGGACTAACTTTTTATATAGGAACAGATCCTACAGCTGATAGCCTGCACCTAGGCCACTTATCAACCTTTTTAATTAGTAAAAGATTAGAAAAAGCTGGCCACCATCCTATTTTATTAGTTGGAGGTGCAACTGGTATGATAGGAGACCCTAGACCTACTGAAGAAAGACAAATGCAACCAGTAGAAGTAATAGAAAATAACTTTAAAAGTTTAAAAAAACAAGTAGAAAACTTATTTGGCTTCGAAGTAGTTAATAACTATGATTGGTCAAAAGATATTAATTTCATTGATTTCTTAAGAGATTATGGAAAATATTTCAATATCAATTATATGCTTGATAAAGATATCATTAGAAGAAGACTAGAAACAGGAATTACCTATACAGAATTTTCATATATGATTATGCAAGCTTTAGATTATTTACATTTACACGAAACTAGAAACTGTATGTTAGAATGTGCTGGATCAGACCAATGGGGAAATATTACTGCTGGTATTGATTTAATTAGAAAAAAAACAGGTCATGAAGTATATGGCTTTACAATGCCATTAGTCACTGATAAAAACGGTAAAAAATTTGGAAAAACCGAAGGTAATGCCTTATGGCTCGATAAAAATAAAACTTCAAGTTATGAAATATATCAGTATCTCTTAAATAGTGATGATGAAAAAGTAATCGAATATTTAAAAATATTTACTTTTCTAACTAAAGAAGAAATAGAAAATATAGAAAAAGAACATATCAGTCATCCAGAAACTAGAATAGCTGCTAAAACATTAGCTAAAGAAGTAGTTACCTTCCTGCACGGTAAAAAAGAAGCCGAAAAAGCTATAGAAATGAGTGAAGCTTTATTCAGTGGTCATGTAAAAAACTTAAATAAAAAAGAAATAGAAGATGTCTTCAAAGGAGTTCCAACTTTTGAAACAAAAGATAATGTCAATATTATAGATATGTTAGTTAATAATAAAATAGCTTCAAGTAAAAGAGAAGCCAGAGAATTTGTAAGTGCTGGAAGCATTACTATAAATGAAGAAAAAATAACTGATTTAGATTATATAGTTACTAAAAATATCACTATAGATAACGAGATACTAGTATTAAGAAGAGGTAAAAAGAAATACTTTATAGGAAAAATAAACTAGGTGAAAAAACCTAGTTTTAATGTGCCATAATTTTTTTATCTTCTGTTTTACCCATTAAATAATCTAAAGAAACATTAAATTTTTTTGCAATTAAATATAGTTTTAAAAAAGGAATTAAAATTTTTCCAGTTTCATATCTACAATAATTCATTTGCCCAAAGTCTAAAATATTGCCGATTTCAGCTTGTGATAAATGACTTTCTTTACGTAATCTTTTAATTCTAATAAACATTTTTTCACGGTCAAAATCATTATTAAAACTACCTCGTTTATTAGAAAGACCAGTTAAATAATCTATGGAACAGTTATAAAACTTAGAAAGCCTATCAACCACTTCAATTGGTATTTCATACATTCCACTTTCCCAATGTGGATAAGTATTAATATTAACCTTAAGCATATTTGCAATATCTTTTTGTTTTAAATCACTATCAACTCTCAAATCGTGAATTTGCTTAAAAAATGTTGCCATTTGTTACCACCTCGTACCCATTGTACAAAGGTTTTAGACAACATCTTATAAATTGTCGCTGAGTGTTTGAAAATAAAAATTAAAAAGAAGAACTAAAAAGTTCTCCTAATTTCTGTTGTAATATTCGATAATTAATGCTTCGTCAATATCCGCATTTAACTCACTACGTTCTGGCATTCTAACATAAGTTCCTTCCATTTTCTTATCGTCGTAAGAAATGTATTCAACTCTGTTATGTAAAGCTTCCAAAGAAGATTTTACAATAGCCATTTCTTTGTCGTTTTCCATTAAACTAATAACATCACCAGGTTTAACTTGATAAGATGGAATATCAACTCTTTTTCCATTAACAGTCACATGTCCATGGTTAACTAATTGTCTCGCACCTTTTCTTGTAGTCGCAAACCCAATACGATATACTAAATTATCTAAACGACTTTCTAATAGTTTAAGTAAGTTTTCACCGTTGACACCTTTCATTTTAACTGCTTTTACGAAAGTTTTTTCCATTTGTTTTTCACTTAAACCATACATGAATTTAACCTTTTGTTTTTCCTGTAATTGAATACCATAGTTAGATAATTTCTTTTTACGATCTTGTCCATGATCACCAGGAGCATAAGGTTTTTTCGCAAGTTCTTTTCCGTTTTCCAAAACAGAAAACCCAAAACGTCTAGATTTTTTGTAAGTTGGTCCAAGATATCTTGACATAATTTTTCCTCCTTTCACTTCTAGCGCGAAAGGTTATCCTGCAAAACTATAGGGTGGAATATATCAATACATATTTTCGCAGCTAAATAAGTAACCCCTTTAGGGAATATCCACATTACAGTTTCCAAAATAACGCTGCTTTAACACGCTGTTTATAATTATATATGTAATTAAGTGTAAAGTCAATACTTTTGCCATATATTTTAACCATACAAATCGTAAAAAAAGTTATAATATTTATTGGATAAAGGAGGATAAAATGTCAATAATAAATGTCGAAAGTGAAATAGAGCCATTAAAAGAAGTATTGCTTCATAGACCAGGAAAAGAACTTTTAAATTTATCTGAGGACACCTTAAGTAAATTATTGTTTGACGAAATACCATGTTTAGAAAAAGCTCAAAAAGAACATGACTCATTTGCCCAAAGACTTAAAGAAAACGGCGTGAAAGTAGTTTATTTAGAAGATTTAGTAAGTGAGGCTTTAATAAGTCCTCAAATCAAAGATAAATTTATAAAACAGTTTATAGAAGAAGCTTCAGTAAAATCAAAATATAAAATTCCAACATATAATTATTTAAATAGTATCAAAGATATTAAAAAAATGGTTTTAAAAACTATGGAAGGAATTAAAAAAGAAGAGATAACTAAATTAAAATCACCATTTTTTATTACCGATCCTATGCCTAATTTGTACTTTACTAGAGATAATTTTTCTTCTTTAAATAACGGTATATCTATAAATAAAATGTCCTCTTCAACTAGAAGCAGAGAAACAATTTATGGAGAATATATCTTTAATTATCACCCCAAATATAAAAATAAAGTAACTAAATACTATAGTAGATATGAAAAATACCATATAGAAGGGGGAGATATTATAAATCTTAATTCACATACCTTGTTAATTGGCATTTCCCAAAGAACCGAAATGAAAGCCATACTAACTTTAGCCAATCATATATTTCAAAATAAAAATAAAATAGATACCATTTTAGCCATAACAATTCCTAAAGATAGAGCCTTCATGCATTTAGATACCGTCTTTACACAGGTCGATTATGATAAATTCGTTTATTATCCAAAGGCCTTTGAAAAATCAAAAATATATGAAATAAATAAAACTAAAGTTCAAAAAATAAATGAAAAATTAGAAAAAATTTTAGAAAAATATATTTATAAAAAAATAACTTTAATCCCATGTGCGAATGGTGATCTAGCTAATGAAAAAAAAGAACAGTGGAATGATGGTTGTAATACTCTTTGTATTAATAAAGGGCTTGTAATTGTCTATGACAAAAATAAAATAACCAATGAATTATTAAAAAAACATGGTATAAAAATAATTGAAATAAGTAGCTCAGAGTTATTAAAAGGTCGCGGGGGACCAAGATGTATGAGTATGCCTTTAATTAGAAAATAATCTCAAACCCTCTAAAATATGTTATAATCATAAATGAAAGAGTGATTACGATGAATTTATTTAAAAAAAATATATATAAACAAATATTAAAAAAAATAAAAAAAGCAGATACTATTATAATAGCTAGACATGTTGGGCCAGACCCAGATGCTTTAGGTAGCTCACTTGGATTAAAACAGCTAATAATCGATAATTTTCCACATAAAAAAGTTTATGTAATTGGTTCTCCGGCTGCTAAATTTAGATTTATTGGAGAACTAGATAAATTGCCCGAAAATTTAGAAAACGCTTTATTAATCGTTACCGACACTCCAGATCACAAAAGAGTGGATGGTATAGATCCAAGAAGAATTAAAAACTCTATAAAAATAGATCATCATCCTTATGTCGAAACAATGTGTGATCTAGAATGGATAGACGATAAATCCACTAGTGCCTCACAAATGATTTTGGAGTTAGCTTTAAAGCTAAATTTAAAAATAACTAAAGAAACTGGTGAAAAAATTTATATTGGATTGATTGCTGATACAAATAGATTCATGTTTTCCTATACTAATGCCAAAACATTTGCCTTAGTAAGTAAATTATTACAAAAAACCGATATCGATATCACTAAAATATATAATGAGTTATATTTAAGACCATATAAAGAAATTAAATTCCAAGGTTACATGTCTCAAAATTATCAAATCACTGAAAATAAAGTAGGGTATTTGATAATCAAAGACGAAACTTTAAAAGAGTTTAATGTTGATGCCGCTACACCTGGTAATATGATCAATAGCTTTAATCATATTAATGAAATGTTGGTTTGGGTAACCGCTACTGAAGATAAGGATTTGGGTTCTTATCGAGTATCGATTAGATCTAGAGGGCCTATTATTAATGAGGTGGCTGCTATTCATGGCGGCGGTGGTCATATGTATGCTAGCGGTACTAGATTAAAAACTGAAGAAGAAATTGTATCCTTAATAAAAGATTTAAATGAAGTATCTAAAGAATATATCGAAAAAGTCTCAATTTAGAGACTTTTTTAACGCCAATATGGATAATATGGATAGTAAGGATAATATATAGGACGGTTATTCCCCCAGAACAAAGGAGAAATAAGTCCACCAGTAATTCCACCTAAAATAAATGGCCCTAAAAATCCACCTTGATTATTTGGCCCACCTGGACCTGGTCTTCCAGGTCTTGGACCATTTGGACGCATAGGTCTTCTATACATGTTATAGTCATAAAATTGTCCATTCATTTAAAATGCCTCCTTCACATTATAATATGATAAATAAGCTGGTTTGTGAAAGCATACTCAAAATGAAAAAACATATAATTTCATAGGTGAGTATATGAAAAAGTTTTTTGAAATAATTGGTATTTTAACCCTCATGATAGGTAGTTTTGTTTATACTGAAAAAGTTGGTACAACTGCTAAATTAAGTGACGAATTGCTTACCGAAATTAAAAGCAAAAAAGATGGATATAAAGAAAACGCCATCGAACCAATTATAGACGATAATACAATTATACCTGGCATAAATGGTAAAGAAGTAGATGTTGATAAAAGCTATGAGGCCATGAGTAAAATAGGCTATTTTGAAAGCAAACTTTTAGTTTATAAACCTTTAAAAGTAGAAAATTCTTTAGATAAAAATAAAGATAAATATGTAATTAATGGCAACAATACTAAAATGGATGTAACCTTACTTTTTAAAGTGGGAAATAACGATGATATAACAAACATCATTAAACTATTAGAAGTAAAAAAAGTCAAAGTCACCTTCTTTATTGAAAGTAAATATTTAGAAAAGCATCATAATCAAATCATAAAATTAGTTCAAAATGGTCATACCATAGGTAATTTAAGCAATAATGAAGATTATGAAGATAGTGATTTTGTCTGGATGAAAACAATTATAACTAATATAGGACCACAAATATATAACTACTGTTATACCGAAAAACCTAATAAAAAAATACTAAAAATATGTGCTATTCAAAATTCAATAACCATCATGCCTCAAATAATAATTAAAAATAAACCATATTTAAACATAAAAAAACAAATATTACCAGGTTCAATAATATCTTTAGATGTAAACAGTGAATTAAATAGCCAAATAGAAGTCATATTAAATTATATAACCTCTAAGGGATATAATCTTAAATCATTAGAAGAACTTTTGAAAGAATAACAAAAAGTTATAAAATCATTGTAATAAGTGTTGTTGTTTGTTATACTTATTATAAGGAATGTTTAATAAGTTGGGTGTGCCAATTCATTTGTAAGAATTGGAGGTGATGCTTATGACTAAAAGAGAAAAAGCTCTTTATGCCATAATCTCCCTTCTATTTATTTTAATATTTATTATATTATTTAAATAGAAAACGCACCTAACTCATTCATCGATGATTTAGGTGCGACAAACCATGGTTGCGCTCAACATTGGGTTTATTGAACGTTCCTTTTTATTATATGAGATTTCTCCCATCTATATACATAATAACACATATTTCATTTTTAAGCAAATCCATTTATTAACAAAAAGTAATGCGTTTTTATTGTAATTGGTGTCATGGTTTGTTATACTTATATACAAGGAATGTTTAATAAGTTGGGTGTGCCAATTCATTTGTAAGAATTGGAGGTGATACTTATGACCAAAAGAGAAAAATCTCTTTATGCCATAATCTCCCTTCTATTTATTATATTATTTAAATAGAAAACGCACCTAACTCATTCATCAATGATTTAGGTGCCAAACACTTTTGGTACATTCAACACGGAATTATTGAACGTTCCTTTTTTATTATATGAGATTTCTCCCATCCATATACATAATAACATAAAATTAATTTTTTTTCAAGGAAGTCAAATCTTAGTCGAAAACAAGAACATAAGTTTCTTTTTATAAAAAATTACTTCACATAATTTGACATTTTCATTTGTTTTTTAAGGATTTTTCTGTTATAATTCTATAAGGTGATAACATGGCAAAATATGATGAGCACTCAATAAAAATATTAGAAGGATTAGAAGCCGTTAGAAAAAGACCAGGAATGTATATTGGTTCAACAGATAAAAGAGGGCTTCACCACCTAGTATGGGAAATTGTTGATAACAGTATAGATGAAGCTATAAATGGTTATGGTAATAAAATAAATATAACCATGCATAAAGATGGGAGTATTAGTGTAGAAGATTCTGGTAGAGGAATACCAGTAGGAATGCATGAAAGTGGTAAATCAACCCCAGAAGTTATCTATACCGTTCTGCACGCTGGTGGTAAATTTGAAACATCAGGTTATAAAGTATCTGGTGGACTTCATGGTGTTGGAGCTTCTGTTGTTAATGCTTTAAGTAAGTGGATGGAAGTCAATATCAAAAGAGATGGAGCTGAATACTTTATCAGTTTTAAAAATGGAGGACATTTAGATAAAAAATTAACAAAAATAGGTAAGACAAATAAAACTGGTGTCAAAGTTAGATTCATGCCAGATGATGAAATATTTCAAAATACCACTTTTTCTTTTTCTACCATATGCGAAAGAATGCAAGAAAGTGCTTTCTTACTTAAAAATTTAACTATTGAAATATATGATGAAAATACGGATAGAAAAGAATCTTATCATTATGAAAAAGGTTTAAACGCTTTTGCTGAATATTTAAATACAGATAAAAAAGTACTTCATAAACCATTTGATTTTAAAGGAGAAAAAGATGGTATCAATGTCGAAATAGCTTTTCAATATACTGAAAGTTATTCGGAAAATATAATCTCATTTGTCAACAACGTTAAAACATCAGATGGTGGTACACATGAAGTTGGTTTCAAAACCGCTTTAACTAGAGTGTTTAATGATTATGCAAGAAATAATGGTTATTTAAAACAAAAAGATAAAAATTTCGAAGGACCAGATACAAGAGAAGGACTAACCGCTATCATAAGTCTGCAAATACCAGAAAAATTATTACAGTTCGAAGGTCAAACCAAAGGAAAATTAGGCTCTCCAATAGCTAGAACAGTAACCGATAGTATTACGACAGAACATTTACAATTCTTCCTAGAAGAAAATAAAGAAATAGCTACTAAAATACTAGAAAAAATGGTTAAATCAAAGCAAGTTAGAGAAGCAGCTAGAAAAGCTAGAGACGAAGCTAGAAACGGTAAAGGAAAAAATAGAAAAGAAAAATCAATCAGTGATAAATTTACTCCAGCTCAAACTAAAAATTCTAAAATAAATGAATTATTCTTAGTCGAAGGAGATTCAGCTGGAGGTTCAGCTAAACAAGGTAGAGATAGAAAATTCCAAGCCATTTTACCTTTAAGAGGTAAAGTAATAAATACCGAAAAAGCCTCACTAACCGATGTTTTAGCTAACAATGAAATAAATACCACGATTCAAACAATTGGTGCGGGAATAGGTAGTGATTTTAAAATAGAAGACTGCAACTATGATAAAGTAATAATCATGACCGATGCCGATGATGATGGAGCTCATATTGCCATATTACTATTAACATTTTTCTATCGATTTATGAAACCATTAATTGAAAATGGACACCTATACATAGCTATGCCTCCTTTATATGCTTTAAAAAATGGCAACAAAATATATGGCTATGCCTGGGATGATGAAGGGGCCGAAGAAATTAGAAAAAACAACAAAATAAAATTAGAAAAACAAAGATATAAAGGATTAGGAGAAATGAACGCCGAACAACTATGGGAAACAACCATGGACCCAAAAAAAAGAAGCCTCATCAAAGTAAATCTAACCGACGCAGCCCTAGCTGAAAGAAGGGTTAGTGTTTTAATGGGCGATAACGTTGAGCCAAGAAAAAAATGGATAGAAGAAAATATCGAATTTACCTTAGAAGATAATTATGCAAAGTAGGTGAACAAAATTGGAAGAAGCAGTAAAGAGAATATATGATTACTCACTAGAATACATCATGGGTGATAGCTTTAGTAGATATGCCAAAGCTATTATTCAAGATAGAGCTTTACCAGATGTTAGAGATGGCTTAAAACCAGTTCAAAGAAGAATACTATATGGA
This sequence comes from uncultured Bacilli bacterium, assembly GCA_944329465.1. GTDB lineage: Bacteria > Bacillota_I > Bacilli_A > RF39 > UBA660 > Coprosoma. The sequence continues at coordinate 13,524 of CALVII010000017.1, forward strand.
ATGTATAAAGATGGTAATACCTATGATAAACCAACAAAAAAATCAGCTAAAGCTGTTGGAAACATCATGGGTTACTACCACCCACATGGCGACTCTAGTATCTATGATGCCTTAGTTAGAATGAGCCAGTGGTGGAAAAACAACCTATGTTATGTTGAAATGCAGGGTAATAATGGCTCTATGGATGGCGATGGTGCCGCAGCCATGCGTTACACCGAAGCAAGACTAACTAAAGTAGCAGGCGAACTTTTAAAAGATATCAATAAAGATACAGTTTTAATGAGTTTAAACTATGATGATACTTTATTAGAGCCAACCGTTTTACCAGCTAGATTTCCCAATCTATTAGTAAACGGTGCGACAGGTATATCAGCTGGATATGCCACAAACATACCTCCACACAATCTAGGAGAAATAATCGATGCAACTATTAAACGTATTGATAGTCCAAACTGTAGGTTAGATAGTATTTTAGATATTGTCAAAGGTCCAGACTTTCCAACAGGTGGAGTTGCCGAAGGTTTAAAAGGAATCAAAGATGCTTTTACTACTGGTAAAGGGAAAATAAATGTTAGATGTAAATATGAAATAACAGGTCCTAAATCTAAAAGACAAATAATTATAACCGAAATACCTTATGAAGTAAATAAAGCCTCATTAGTAAAAAAAATAGACGAAATTAGAATTGAAAAAAAGATAGAAGGAATATCTGAAATTAGAGATGAAACCGATAGAAATGGGCTTCAAATAGCTATTGATTTAAAAAAAGATGCTAACGAAGAATTAATCATAAATTACTTACTTAAAAATACCGATATGATGATTTCTTATAACTATAATATGGTAGCTATTGTAAATAGAAGACCAATGGTATTAGGCATTTTAGAAATATTAGATGCCTATATTGCTCATCAAAAAGAAGTAATTACCAGAAGAACCGAATTTGATTTAAAAGTAGCCAAAGCTAGAATGCACATTTTAGAAGGCTTAATCAAAGCTTTATCTATATTAGACGAAGTAATTAAAGTTATTAGAGCTTCTAAAAATAAAGCCAATGCTATAGAAAACTTGCAAACCGAATTTGATTTTACAAAACCCCAAGCTGAAGCCATTGTAAATTTACAATTATATAAATTAACCAATACCGATGTCACGGAATTAGAAAACGAATTAGAAGAAAAGAAAAAAGAAATAGCTATCTGGACTCAAATTTTAGAAAACGAAGAAGCTTTAAAACACGTTATGAAAACAGAACTAAAAATGATTAAAAAAGAATATGCTACACCTAGAAAAACAGAGATAAAAGATGAAGTAACTGAAATTAAAATAGACACATCCTCATTAATTCCAAAAGAAGATTGCATAGTTGTTTTAACCAATGAAGGTTATGTAAAAAGAGTATCTTTAAGAAGTTATTCAGCTTCTAATAGTGATGAAACTGGTCTAAAAGATAAAGATTTTAAAACAGCTATTTATGAAGCTAATACTATGGACACTTTACTATTATTTACATCACTTGGAAACTTCCTTTACGTTCCTGTTTATGAATTACCTGATTTAAAATGGAAAGATATGGGTAAACACATCAGTAATATTATTAAAATAAGTAGTGATGAAGATATTATTGCTTCATTCTTAACTAAAGACTTTAAAGAAAATGTAAATTTCATTTCATTTACTAAAAATGGTATGGTTAAAAGAACAAACATTAAAGATTTAAAAATTCAAAGATATACTAAACCTATCAACTTAATGAAATTAAAACCAAAAGATAAAGTTGTATCAGTCGTTAAAGAAAAAGAAGAAGTATTAGTAGCCACTCATAATGGATTAGCTTTAAGATATAAAACCGATGAAATTCCATTAACTGGTCTAAGAGGTAGTGGAGTTAAAGCAATTAACTTAAAAGATGATTATGTTGTCAGTGGAAACTCATTTAATGAAACTGCCGAATATGTTTTATTTGTTACCGATAAAGGAACGGGAAAAAGAGTTAAAATAAACGAATTTGATGTTATGACAAGGGCCCGTAAAGGATTACTTGCAATAAGAGATGTTAAAACAAATCCATATAAAACAGTCTCAGCTTTAATTCTTAATCATAAAAAAGAAATAGGTATTTTAACAGATAAAATAACCTACCATAAATCATCAGAATTTCCAATTTGCGATAGATATCAAACGGGTTCTACTATCACTAAAGATAAGATAAAAAAAGTATTTGTAAATGCAGATTTACTAACCTCTAAAGATTTAGAAAACGGTATAGAAGATAAAGAAATAGATAAACATAAGGAAGAAATATCTTTAGAAAAAATAGATAAACAAATCTTAACAATTGACGATTTTCTAGATGATTTTGGTAAATAATATGGATAAAGAGTCCTTTGAAAATCTTTTAATGCTTTATAATGAAGCTCTCCACACGGGGAGCTTTTCAAACTATTACTTATCTAATTCGGAAAATGAAAATCTTCAAATATTAAAAAAGTTATACCAAAAAAATCAAACAATCTTTACTATATCTTTAAAAGACATTTTAAATGAGATATCTTATTTAGAAAAAATTCCTTTAGAAAATATAGATGTGGTAATTGAAGTTAATAATTCTAGTCATACGCCACCTCTTACTAAAGAAAAGTATGAATCTATTATTCAAAAAAATTATCTGAAACAGATAACTATAAAAATATCCTTTGATTATCTCCATAAATTTGATATAAGTTTTTGTTCAAACATTAATTTAAACGGTTTAGATTTGGCAAGTAATCCTATTTTAAATTACTTAATAATTAAAATAAATGATACTATAGAACCCACAAGTAAATTATTTGTAGACACCATCGATATTCCTATTAATATAACCTTAAGAACTTTTGACGATGTTTATTATAGTTCTTATAGTGAAGATAATTTAAATACATTTTATAATGTCATAATTAACTCCCTATTTAAAGAAAAAAAACATGGAAAAATAAAAAAATACTCAAAAAATTTCAATTGATTTGTATAAGTATATTACTATAATATTCCCCCACTGAAGAGCCGAGAAATCGGCTCACTTTTTGTTTTAAGTCAGTATTTATAAGGGTTTATTAATTTTGAAATTTAAATTTTTGGTCCAATTTTGGTCCAATTTTATTTAGCATTTTGCGATATAATCCAATAATAGCATTATATTATGTTTTGTAATATTATATAAAAAATATACAAAAAAGTATTGAAAAATGTAAATGTATATTGTAAAATACACAGTAATTCGCAAAATAATGTATATTTTTAATAAAAATGTGATATATTATAATAGAGGAGAGTGATAAAATGGAACCATACAAAGCAAAAATGTTGCCAATTCCATATAAACTTGATAAAGAAACAATAAAACTTTTAGGTCAAGCAAATGATAAATATGGTCAATATAAATCTTTATTAAAAATGTTTAAATTTGATCAAAAGTATTTTCTTGATTCTTTAGTGTTGGGTGAAAGTATTAGATCTTCAAGAATTGAGGGTACTCAAATATCTCAAGATGATATGTATTACATGGATTATAAAGAATCTAATGATAGTATTAAAGAAGTTAAAAATTTAAAGCAAATGCTAGAATATGCAAATGAAAAATTAAAAGATAGAAATTTTAGCGTTAATATGATTAATTCTATGCACAAAATATTATTATCTGGAGTTAGAGGAGAAGATAAGTCACCTGGAGAAATTAGGGATATTCAAAATTATATTGGTCCAAGAGGTCTTGGAAAAGAAGGAGCTACATTTGTTCCGCCTATTCCAGAAGAAGTTCCAGAACTTTTAGATAATTTAATGGAATATATGAATAATATGTATGATGAGGAAGCTTTTGTTAAAGTTGCTATTTCGCATGTTCAATTTGAATCTATCCATCCATATAAAGATGGTAATGGAAGAATGGGAAGAGCTTTGATGACATTGCAACTTGCAAAATTAAAAGATGATGATCCAATATTATTTTTATCCGAAATTATAGAACTATTTAAAGCAAATTACTATAATGCTCTTAATGAATGTAGAAATGGAAATGTTGATGGATTTATTAGATTTTTCTTGCAATGCGTAGTTGATCAATGTACAAGAAATATTGGTAGAATTGAAAAAATTAATAAAGTGTATGATGAAGATGAGGAAACAATAAAACAAAACATAAATGGTAGCATAGTTCTTAGAATGCATCCATTAATGATGAAAAAAATAGTATTTACTGCACAAGAAATGGCAGATGAACTTGATGTTCATATTAATTCAATTAACAATATTCTAAATAAGATGGCTGAACTTAATATAGTTGTTAAAGAAAAGAAAGAAGGAACTAATAGAATAACTTATAGATACATTAGAATATATGATACTTTTGTTGAACAACTATAAAAATACAATAAATTGAAAAATATTGTTAAAAAAGTCAAAAAAAATAAATAATTTCACATTCTATTGTGAAAATAAAAAAGGCTAGGAGTTAATCCTAGCTTCATTCATGTCATCAATTAATGATGTTATATCTATTAAAGCATTTTTATATAAATGCGTATATGTATTAAGTGTTTCTTCTATTTTAGTATGTCCTAAGAATTTAGAAACAGTAATAATATTAGCACCTTTATAAATTAATAAGGAAGCACATGAATGTCTAAAGTCGTGTATCCTTATCTGTTTAACTCCAGCTATTTCACAATTGCGATTTTTTCTAGCAGTGATAGTACTACTTATTTGTGGAGCAATATCACCAATTACAAAATATGTATCATTAAATCCAAATAGTATTTTAGAATCACTTTCTTTAAGCAATTTTAAGTCATTTAAGAGCACTTTTGTTAATGGTAGAACTCTGTTACTCTTAGCTGTCTTTGGTGGTGAAAATGACCATCTAGAGCGACAAGATTGCTGGGTAATTTGTTTATTTATACTTACAGTTCTATTTTCAAAATCAATATCTTTCCAAGTAATACCTTTTAGTTCACCGATTCTTAAACCACAGTAGTAGAGTAGTTGCCATGCACATCTAAATTTAATATCTTTTTCAACAGATAAAAACTTTTGAAATTCATCATAAGTAAAATATAGCATTTCTTTTGGAAGTTCGTTTGGATTATTAAAGTTATGCATTTTTCTATACACATGTACAAAACTGAAACCATACCAATCAGTTGCATAATTTAATAATGACTTTAAAAACTTATAAATATCATTTTTATATCGTGTAGAAATGTTACAACTATTTATATATCGTCTCCATCTTTCATATACTTCGATGTTGAAATCTTTTAATTTAACATTAGCTATTATATCTAAATATGGCCGTTTATTCTTATAGCCATACATAGTTGTTTCTTTAACTATAGTGGATCTGTTTTCTATAAACAAATTAATAAGCTGACTAAATGTTAAAGAACTAACACTAGCTTCATTTTGAGATTTAATCAAAAATTCCGCTTCTGCTTCTTGTGCCTCACGTTTAGTCATATATCTTTTAGAATGATATTGAGCTCTTGTTCCATCTAATTTTTTATATCTTGTTCTAAAATACCAACACTTTCCACTTTTAGCAGGAACTTTATCTTTATATACAGGCATTTTAATCATCATTCCTTTCTAAGGAATATGACCAAATTAATGAAAAGTTGTAAGAAATTACTATTTTATGGTATAATTTTAATTGGGAAGACCAAAAAAGATCATTATATCTATTATAGTGAATTTGTTTTAAAGTTTCTCAGACCGTAAAACATTAATTTGGAATATTCCTATATCTGGTTCAATGTCAAGTAGTGTTGGTGGAACCAAAAACTAATGATAAATGAACTTGATAAGGAGGTCAAAAATAGGCC